>NZ_BRLB01000014.1 GCF_027923465.1 Vallitalea longa | reverse complement strand
TTCTTGCCTTCTGAAAAATCTATCTCTTCTTGCATTCCTTTCGTCAGGTTGATTACATTTCTATGCTCAATCATTACTCCTTTTGGTTTTCCTGTTGAGCCTGATGTATATATCACATAAGCTAGATTACTTGGACTGTTTACATTTCTTATTCCACTTATATCTTCATCATAGGCCTTCTCTTCTTCCAGAAACAGTATTCGTATGTTTTCTTTTGCCTTATCAGCATATTTTCTTTTCGTCAAGAGACATTTGGCTTTACTATCTTCCAACACATATTTTATTCTCTCAATGGGATATGCTGGATCAATTGGCAGGTATGCCCCACCGGCTTTTAATATCCCCAACATGCCTATTATCATATCCATTGAAGGCTCCACCATAATGGCTACTATATCATCTGTACCTATACCCTGCTTTCTTATGGTTCTTGCTAGAGCATTGGAACTCTCTTCCAATTGCTGGTAGCTCATCCTGCTATCCTTGAAACTTAAGGCGCTGTTATCTCTATACTTCAATACAATATTAGAGAACATCTCTTGTATGGTTGTATTCCTATTATACTTAAGGTCTGTCTTATTGCTATTTGTAATTATCTGTCGCTCTTTTTTAGTTGACATGTCTATTTCATCAATAGATATGTTTTTATCTTCCACTACTCTATACAGTATGTTTTTATAGTGTTCTGCCATTCTTTCTATGGTTGTCTCTTTGAACAAACGGGTACTGTACTCGAAGTTGAAGTCTATGCTGTTCTGGTCATGTGTACCTATTAATGAAATAAAAAACATGGTGTCATATCTTTGAAAATCATAATTTCTTATTTTAATAGTACTTGAATTCAAATGATTATAAGGAGAATTATGTAAAGTGAATATGGTGTCAAATATAGGATTTCTACTTAAATCTCTCTGAATATTCAAGTCTTCTAGCAGTTCTTCAAAATTCCAATTCCAGTATTGGAATGCTTTCAACACATCATCTCTTACTTCAGAAATGAATTGTTGTACTTTTTTTGACCCCTTTGGATTACTTCGCATTATTAATGTATTAGCGAACATACCAAGAACATTGCTAAAATTATCATTAGGTCTGCCATGAAATGGAGAACCCACTACTATATCCGTTTGTCCTGTATACTTATGTAACATAATCTTATACACTGACAACAATATGACATACGTAGTTGTATTGTTTTTTATTGCATATTTTCTTATTTTGTCTACGAATGCTTGGTCAATATTAAAAGAGAATACATTCCCCTCATAGCTTAATATATTAGGTATTGGATAATCAGTTGGAATGTTTAATACAGGTATTTTTCCAGAAAATTTATTTATCCAATATTTATTTTGTTCTTCATATAAAGAGGACTTCTTAAATTCTTTTTGAAACTCGATATAATCCATATATTGATAGTGAAGAGGCTGTAATTTTTCGTCATTATATAAATTCAAAAACTCATTAACCAATATAGAACTTGATACACCATCAGAAATAATGTGATGCATATCAATCAATAAAAAATTACGCTCCATGTCACATTCTACAATTCCAACTCTTAATAATGGTGCTTCCTTTAAATCAAAGGATTTAATGAAGCCGTTAATAGTTGAATCTAATTCAGCATATGAAATATCCCCAATTGATTCTATTTCAAAATCAACTTGTGAATGTACAACTTGTAAAATATCACTACCCTTTTCTTTAAATGACGTTCTAAGGATATCATGTCTATTGATAAGTTTTTTGAATACTCTATTAATCTTATCCTTATCTACACTCCCAATTATCTCCAACGCACCAGACATATTATAATTGGTGATATTCTCATCAAACTTATTGGCAAGATATACTCGTTTTTGTACAGAGGAAACTGTATTGATTTTATCTCTTTCCCCTACCATTTCATGGATATTTTTCTCATGAATTGGATTATCATTTTCAATAAAATTATCCACTAGCATTTCAACACTTGGATTTTTCAATAAATCAGCAATTGAAATATTATACTCCGTTACATTATTAATTTTGTTTATCACTTTTATTGCAATAATTGAGTCTCCACCTAACTCGAAGAAATTATCATGAATATTTATCTCCTCATACCCTAGAGCACTGGCTATTATTCTTGCAACCGTTATTTCCATCTCAGAAAAGTCATTAGAATCTCTTCCAACTACCTTAATACTTTCTTCATTGCTCAATGATTCTGAATCAGTATGAAAATGTTTTCTATCGTCCTTAATATTTTTTAAGATACTATCCGAGAATTTTATTGGCAAAAAATCCTCAAGAGCATATATTTGGCTATCATAATTGATTTGACCTACAATAGTAACAGAGCTTGTTTTCTTTAATAGCAAATCAAATCCCTCAATTAGCTTATTTGTACTTAATGGTTTAAATATAAAGTCTGTAGAACCATCATCATTTCCATTATCAATCAATGTTTGCTCCCAAGGCGCCCAGCTCATACCTATCGTTCTTAAATTGAGCATGTTTCTATATTCTACAAAAGAATCTAAAAATGCATTTGATGCAGTATAACTCCCAGACCCTTTTCCACCAATAATTGTTATTGGAGATGAAAATACTATAAAGAAATCCAAATCATCTTCAAGAGTAATATTATGCAATATCCATGTCCCTTGAACTTTTGGCTTACACACCTCTTCAAAGATTCTTTTACTGTCTTGAGCTATGGGTATACCACTCATACCGACTCCTACACCTGCTGCATGAATAACTCCTGAAATTTTCCTGTTAGTCTTTCGTAAATCTGCAAATACCTTTTTAATAGTTATATTATCCGATACATCTGCACTAATACATGATACAACGCTACCCTTTTCCTCAATCTTTAGAATTGTCTCCATAATATTGCATATTTTTGTATCTTCACCTTTGCTGATTATGCTACTCCACTCAGTTCTAGGTGGTAACTGGGTACGACTAATTAAAACTATGTGTACAGAATTTTGAGAAGCCAAATACTTCCCTACCTCTAGTCCCAATCCTCCTAATCCACCTGTAATAATATATAATCCATCTTTTACTATTTTTATATCTGTTATTTCACTATTGTTTATATTACTCTCTTGTAGTTCACATACGAATCTATAATTACTCCTGTACGTAATATTATCTGTCTTATTCATACTACATAATTCTATAAAAACAATATTACCAATATCACTTTTATCATCGATATCCAATAATTTATATGAGTTATTCAATTCCTCCCAAATGAGAGATTTACCCAAGCCAAACAAAGTTGAATCATGAGGATTAACTATCTCCTGATTATCAACTTTATTGACATTTTGAGAAACAATTAAAAACTTCAAGTTGTTGTACTCATATTTTATTGTAGCTTTAGCAATATGATAAAGACTATACATACCTATTTCTTGCTTATGATTAAAGCTATCCATATCAGAGACTACCATATTCTCTATTGAACACATATGTATTATATGAGAAATCTTTTTCTCTATTAAATTTGCAAATAGAAGATTATAATCTTCTTGTATATTCCTTATGATATATGTATCATTATCTTCATGATACGCATCACCTATACTGACTTCAATGACATCTATATCATTATTTCTTAATTTGTTTGCTACCGATTGAGACTTGCCAGTACTATCACTGAAAATGACTACACAATTAATCTGACTTATATCATTTTTCTCTGGCTTCTCACTCTTTTTCCATATAATGTTATAATAGTTATGTTCGGTATTTGTATCTGCAATAGGTGTTTCAGGTATAGTTAGCCAACATCTTTTCTTCTGAAAAGGATATGTGGGTATACTTATTTTTCTATATCGTGTCCGATCATATAATAACTCCCATTGGATATCATTATTCAAAATATAAGCTTCCTGTACACGGTTGATTATTTCACTTAATGATACTTCACTCTTAATGAATCTTTCCATTTCTTGGTTGACTTCATTTGGCTTATATACTCTCTTCTTATTGAATTCTTTAGTTTGATAGCACTTTTCATATGAATTGCATAGATTTTCTGTAGTATATACATCATCAATATCTAAAGCATTAAAATCATTGTCTATCAATTTGCAAATCTTGGCAACAAAATCTGTTGGTCGCTTTCCAATTATAATTACTCTATATTCATAGTCACCTCTACCTGTGTTAGCAACATAGCAGAAATTATCTAATTCACTGTCTTCAATAGCTATTAGATACTTTAAATAATCATGAGCAAGCTTACTTAATGATTCTATATTCTTGGCAGATATTTTCAGTATCTTATCTTTACAGACATCAATATTCCCCTTAGCATCAACTGTCACAGGTGGCTGTTCCAAAACCAAATGACAGTTGGTACCACTAAATCCGAAGGAACTTACACCACACCTTTTAATACTATTATCGTTCCATTCTCTCAATATATCATTCACATATACTGCTGATTCATGAAAACGAATATTAATGTTGGGTTCCTCAAAATTAATAGTAGGTGGTATCTGGGAATGTTTTATTGCTAAGACCGCTTTTAACAAACCGGCCAAACCAGCAGCACTATCTAAATGTCCAATATTACTCTTCACAGAACCCACAGCACAGAACTGTTTTCTATCTGTAAATTTAGAAAAACTCTTATTAATGCCATCAATTTCAATAGGATCCCCTAACTTGGTTCCTGTACCATGAGCTTCTATATATGAAATTGTATTAGGATTGATTTTAGCTCTCTTCCATGCTTCAACTATTACATCTTTCTGCGCTTCTGGATTTGGTGAAGACATACTAATTGATCTACCATCTTGATTGATCGCACTCCCTTTAATAATTGCGTGTATATTATCATTATCTCTTATAGCTTCACTAAGTTTTTTTAACAATATGACTATTGTACCTTCTCCACCGCCTATTCCAGTGGAATTATTGTCAAAAGAACGTGTAATACCATCTTCAGCTTCTATACCGACATTTGCATCTTTGTTAGGTAAAATATACGTTTTTACTCCACCTACTAAAGCCATTTTGCAATCATTATTATTTATTGCCTGACATGCTAAATGCACCGATACCAGTGAAGAAGAGCATAAGGAATTAAGAATCATACTTGGTCCTTTAAGATCTAGCAAGTAAGAAATTCTACTTGCAATAACCGGTGCTAAATTTCCATTTAGGGCAATTGCCATATCTTCAGGCTGTAATTCTGAAACCATTTGCTTGTAATCCAATGTATCAGCATATCCAACATATACACCTGTTTTAGTACCTCTTATACCATATTCTCCATACCCAGAATCTTCAATGGCTTGCCAAGCTGTTTCTAGTAATAACCTTTGATTTGGACTCATTACTTCTGCTTCTTTTGGAGAAATTCCAAAAAAAGTGTTATCGAATTTATCAATTTCCTTAAGGAATGCTGCTCTACCCTTACTTAAATCTAATGAATTACCCTTAAATCTAAGATATTTTCTAATATCCTCTTCTCTTTCTGTTGGAAGTGGTCCAACACAAGATTTACCAGATTTCAAAACATTCCAGAATTCATCTATATTCTCAGCTTTTGGCAGTTTAGCTGCCATTCCAATAATTGCAATATCATTCTCATTATTTCTATTCACTTGGATATTTAATTTATCATCACTAAGATCAATAATGCTTTTCAATTTTTTGTTAATATCATTCATTTGTAATCTCCCTACACGATCTCATTATTGTAATAAATTATTTCAAGTATGTAGCATTATCAGTTATAATTTCATGCGCATGATCTTGTTACAACTATGTTTATTAGTTTCGCAAATCGGTTAGCGAGTTCTTCAGCAACTGTATCACCAATTTTCCATGTATCAAAATAACATGTAAAGCTTAAAGCATTATCAAACACTTGTAACCCTAATCTCAAGTCAAATTTGTCCAATAATTCGTCATATTCATCTATTTGGTCTTTCAGATATGCAAGAATCAAAATCCCTTCATCACTTGTTGCTCTTATATTATTGATATCAACAATGTCGTATACATCATGTTTATTATTATTGATAAACCTATGTGTTAAATGGTCTACAAGTTCTGTAATATCATCAATTACTCCTATATCAACAAGATGCGCATCTAGTCTGGCATCTGATGAGAATTTAGAATAAATCCCTATTTCATTCATATCAAAGGTCAAAGCAATCGTATAAGTGAATAATTGTAACATCAGTTCTTCAATGTTAAGATTATATCTTTGGCATAGGACATGAGTATCATTAAACACTTCTCCTGATATATCGAAGCTTAAGGATACTTTATCTGCATTTCCAGAACCCTGTAAACTGTTTTCCAACTTATTGTATCTCAATTTTATCTGTTCAGAAGATTGGCTCATTTTACTATCAATATAATTTGCCAATTCATATATAGTAGGATATGTAAATAAATCTGGCATAGTCACTATATGTCCGAATATTATTTCTACACGTGAAAAAACATCCATTAGCAATAATGAAGTTCCACCAACATCGAAAAAACTTTCGTTAATCCCTACTTTATCAATATCAAGAACTGAACACCAAATCTCCGATAATCTCTTCTCCGTATCAGTATTTGGTCCAACAAACTCAATATCCACTTCTTCAATTACATTCATGGTAGCCAGATGCTTCCTGTCAATCTTGCCGTTGATTGATTGAGGTAATTCATCAATAATAACAAATCTTGTTGGAATCATATAATAGGGTACCACTTTAGCTAAATGCATCCTTATTCTATTGATTTCCCCTTCTACTTGTGCCAAGATATACGCATACAATTTTTTTTCACCACGTCCAGAGTCTCTTGCAACTACTATTGCATAATGACCACCTAAGAAATTATTTATTTGTGTTTCAATTTCTTCAACCTCGACTCTGAATCCTCTGATTTTCACCTGATTATCTATTCTTCCTGATAATTCAATATGTCCATCAATAGTGATTTTGGCGAGATCCCCTGTTTTATAAATTTTCTTTCCTTCTAACCAAGGATTTCTCACTACTTTCTTGTTCGTAAGATCTTGGTCATTTACATATCCGTCAGTAATTCCAACACCTGATATACATAATTCACCTAAAACCTCTTTTGGTAATAATTTGTTTTCTTTGTTAACAATATATACTATATTATTCTGTATTGGACTACCTATATTAGTCAGCTCATCCTCACTCATATTGTTAAAGCGACTTGTCGTTATTGTATTCTCAGTAGGTCCATATTCGTTTACCAATACTAGATTTGGATATTGGTCTTTACTTGTTTTTAGCAATAACGCCTCCGCTCTTTCTCCTGCCAAAACTACAAATCTCAAAGAACCCAACTCGATATTCTCTGTTTGCAACATCTTAGTATACATTAAAGGAGTTATAGACATATTAGTGACTTTGTATTTTTCTATTACCCTAGCTATATGATCATATTTTCTCCAAACATATTGCCCTATCATAACAAGTTGTCCACCACATAATAGACTTGGATAGAAATTAGCACCGAAACCATCAAAAGCTACAGATATCATCTGTAGAGTGATATCATTTTCCACATAATTATAGTTATTTAATCTCCAATCTATAAAATTAGTAAGCCCATCATGACGTATTTTCACGCCTTTTGGATTGCCTGTTGTGCCTGATGTATAAATGATATAAGCAATATCATCTCCACTAGGGTAAACTTCAATATTTGAACTCTCAATTTCTTGTTCAAACAATTGATTAATATTAATCACTTTTTGAACACTGTATTGATCAATGCTTTTTTCATTTCCTGTTATAAGCACTTTGCATTGGCAATCAGATAGAATATACTTAATTCTTTCTTCACTAGTCTCAATATCAATAGGTACATAACATCCTCCGGCTTTCAATACACCAAGGATACTAATTGCCATTTCACCAGTATTATCTAATAATATTGCAACTGGATCATTTTTTTTAATCCCATTTTCAATCAATATTTTCCCAATCCTATTAGAATAGTTATTTAGTTGGGTATAAGTAAACGTACTATTGCTTGTACCATGAATATCTCTAATATCTGATATTGCAACTTTGTTAGGTGTCTTTTCGACACGTTCCTCAAATTGCTTAATTATACTTTGTTCAGTATAAACTTCTAATTTCTCCACTCCATATGCTATTGAGACATTAGTATCAGTATCATCTAGATTAGTTAATTCCAGATTAGAAATAGTAACATTTACATCTGTCAATACCTGATAGAGTATATAGCCATAACAAGATAATATTCCTTGAATGGTTGTTTCATTAAACAATTTACGATTATATCTGATTTTACATACTATAGAACTGGCATCATCACTAACCTGAACACTCATGTCATTATGAGGTGAATCCATAATCTCATTAAGACCTGATAGCTCATGAATATTTGCTAATGAAAAAATAATCTTATGAATATTATTCACATCAACGTGTATACCGCTATCTCTAAATAACTCAATAACATCACAATTCTGATTTTTATATCCATCTAAAACAGTGTCCCTTACTAGGTTTAGTACCTGTTTGAATGTCATATCTTCACTAATTTCATCATAAAGGACAACAAAATCTGTTAGTCTCTCTTCTTCCATAAATTGATATAATGGTGATATTACTGGAATATATCTTGATCCATATAATTTATAAATCATTACCTTAAAAGATGCCAACGTGATTATGTATAACAACAAATCATTATTTTTACTGATCTTTTTCAATTTATTACTAACAAAATCATCAAATTCATACTCTAGAACCTCAGAATCAATTTCATTAGTTCTGTAGTGGTCAGTATATATATTTAGCTCTTCCATTTCCATGGGTAATTTATTAAACCAATAGTTTTTTATATCTGTGTTCATAGTTATCCCCCTTACAATAATCTATAATATTTTTTTACTCAAAATCAAATTCTACGGAACCTGCAATACCAGTACTTCTTTCATCTGTCTTTCCATGCAATCCATCATTAACTATCTTCTTAACACTGTTGTTGAAATGATCACATTGCTGGTAGAACTTAGTGGCTGCATCGAACACTTCCTTTGTTTGCTCCAGATCAACAACTTTTCCAACAAACTTATTGCAATAATTACATGCATCACAATTATTTTTACAGAAATTATCATTAGTTCTGAATGGCTTAAGAAATGAATCCAGTTTTTTATTATCTATATACACTTTAAATGCGTTTGTAGAATGGAATCCATCCAAAAGGTCCATTAAGTTACCATCAAAAGATTCTTTAAAGTAGCTTTCTACTGTTTTAACCATATCCCCATGTAATACCGCTTGTCTTCCCTGTAATTTATAATATTGAATACCCATTTCATGATAATACTTAATATCTTCTGGTCTAACCCAATTCATCTTAAGTAAGTTACTTGGTTCTTCAGCTCTTTTCATCATACATCGATGGGAATAGTATGTTGAACTTTTGGTATTTACCTCTTTATCATGAGATACTTGATTCTGGTGAAACATTCTATAAGTACAATTCTTATGACAGATTACATTAACAATAATTTCAACACCATCACCAAAAGCTCCAACAATGTCTTTTATTGTCTTAAAGTCTCTATTAATTGACTCTTCAAGTACAATTTTTGAAACACCAAGCTTCTTGAAGCTGACAGCTTTATTAACGTTTGTAATCTGACATAGAGTTGAAGCTTTTATTTCAAAGTCATATCCTGACATTTTCACAATCTCAAATAACGTAGGCATTGCTATTATCAGACTTCTTACTCCAATCTCATATAATTTCTTGAGAAACCCTAATATTTCTTCTATACCCTCCTCTTCAAATTCACGATTACCTAAACAAGTAGCATTAAGAGTATAACTAAAACCGATTCCTTTATCCCTAGAATAACTTATGTAATTCTTTAAACCATGAATATCAATTTTAGGAATAAGATCTCCAGCTCTTCCAGATCCCAAACTATTTCCAATCGTTAATTGTCCATAGGTTTCAATTACTTTGCTATCACTATATGTATTGTTTAATTTGTAATACTTATCTATAGTTTCTGTTTTAAAATCCGCTGGTACAACATAATATTTCATATTATCCCTCCTTCTAACTAATCGAAATCAAATTCTAACTCATTACTTAGAGTTTGCTGTTCATGTTTGAAAGTATTCTGCTTTAATACCTTTGAAAACTTGTCATATTCAGAATAGAATTCCAAGCACTTTCTATTCAATTCACGACTTTCTTCAACATCAATTGCCATTTTTGCATACCTATTACAGTATCCACATTTAGAGCAAACTTCTTTACAAAATCCGGGTTCTCTAAAAAATCTCTCCACAAATCCATCAAGTTTTTTGTTATCTATATATGTCTGATAAGAATTATATGGAGAGAATATTGTAATGAGATCAAATAAATTACCATCATATGACTCGTTGAAATAATATTCTAACGTTTTTACTATATCCCCAGTTAACACATTTTGTCTTCCTTGTATTTTAAAATATCTGATACCTACCTCTTCATACAATTTTATATCTTCTGGCCTGATCCAATTAAGTTTTAATAGATTCGCTGTATCACTAGCTTTTTGCATTGAACATCTATTGAAGAAAAAGTCTTTTATATCTTGATCATTAGTACAATGAGCTTCATGATTATAATGAAACATTTTATATGGGCAATTATGCATGCATACATTATTAATAATTATCTCAACCTTATCTCCATAAACTTCGCATATATGCTTTAATTTTTCAAAATCTCTAGTTATATCAGGATCAACTACAATCCTCTCTGCTCCAATTTTTTTATAGAAATTCGCTTTATTAGGTGATACTATTTCACATATGGCAGAAGCTTTAATTTCAAAATCAAATCCAGATTCTCTAACTATTTCTACTAATGAAGGCGAAGAAACCGTAATATTAGTTATTCCAATAGTGGCTAACTGATTCAGTAAATCCAAAATGGATTTAATACCTTCTTCACTAAATTCATAATTCCCAAAACATGCTGGATTAAGTGTATAACTAAACTCTATATTCTTTTTTCTGCAATACTCAATATACTTTTTCAGTTCTGCCATATTGATTTGTGGCAGAACATCCATGATCCTTCCTGAATTTAATATCTTGCCAACTGTCACCTGTCCATATGTTTCAATTATCTTTATATCTTCATATGTATTATTCAATTCATAAAGTCTATCAATTGTACTTTTTTTAAAATCCGCTGGAATACTAAAATATTTCATCAAAATCAACCTTCCTAGCGCTCTCTATGCTATCTATTTTATTTGACTTTTTATCTGCATTAACACAATTACAAGTTATATTTTTAATCTTTGTATTTTCATAACCATCTTGAGATACAATATCTTCTAGCTTACTTATATAATCATCAAATAAATTATTGATTAATTGTTCTTCAAACACTTTTTTGTTATAATTCAACTCAAATTTTATATCCTCACTAAACACCCTGACTCCAATACTTAAATCTATATTGGTCTCATATTCTTTTGTTGTAAGGCTTATGTCAACAATATCATTTCCAGTCTCGTAATTAAGATTTTTAAAAGGGTAGTTTTGAATAACAAAAATTGTATTGAATAAAGATGTATTAGGTTTGTATCCCCCATATTTTTTGATATCTGCCAGATCGGTCGTTTGAAATTCATCAATCTCAATAATGGCCTTATTCATTCTTTTTAAGTATCCTTTCAGTTCTTCATCAAGTTCAAATTTAAGTCTAAATGGTATAGTATTGATGAACAGACCTACCATATTTTCAATTCCTTTTAGTTTTACATTACGTCCAGAAACTGAAATTCCAATTATGATATCACTTTTCTTGTTTATCTCCCATTGAGCAATTGCCCAGACACTATATAGTAATACAGCTATACTTATATTATTTATCCTAGCAAATTTTCTGATGTTTGTAGCTAACTCTGCGTCTACTTCATAATCAAAATGCCCTCGTTCATCAGTCAAACCATAATTATTATTTTTTATATTCAGGTTTCTAATACTGTAACCTCTTAAATAATGTTTCCAAAATTTCTTTTCTTTATCTTTGTCTGCCTTCCATAAGTATTTTATATACTCCTTGAATCTTGTTTTCTGATGTATAATCACCTTTTTGTTATAATAGAATGTGTTGTAATAATCCTTAAATTCTTTAAGCAGTATTATATTGCTCCAACCATCAAAGATAATATGATGTGTTGTAATAATCATCTCATATTCATCTTCTGACATTTTACACAATGTTACTCTAAAGGGTTGAACATTAATATCTACTCTACTTAGATAATCATTACTTTTTATCTTAGATAATTCACGTTCTCTTTCTTTTTCATCCATATCAGCAAGATTATGGAAAACAACAGGAATGTCATATTTTTTTAGTACAATAAGTATTGGTTTGCTTAGCCCCTTATATCTTATAAGGCTCCTAAGTAATTCATTCGATTTTGCAACATGGTTCCATGCTTCTCTAAAAACTTCAACTTGAATTTTACCCCTTAACCTATAACACATTTGCTCGAAGTACAGAAAACTACTTGGATTAATCATTAAGTGAAATAACATACCTCTTTGCATTGGGGTTATTGGCAAAATATCCTCTACGTTAGTTTTATTAATTTTAGGCGGATTCATCATAACTTCTCAACCTCTCACTGGATTTTCTGCAAGGAATACTTCATCAAGCCAATCATTATCATAATTTTCCATATCTTTAATTATCTCTTTATATCTAGTTTTTTGTTCTAATATTGGCACTTTTTTAGTTATAAATATTAATTTTACTAAATTCATTATCTCGGCAACTGTCTTTTCATCATCTTCATAAATGTCTGTATTTGATTGCAATAATTTCTCTAATCTTTCATATGGTATAATCACACCTGATTTATATTCATCATAATTTACGTTGTAATTAGGTGTACATACAACAGACTTTACACATTTTTTTATAAATTTCCTATAATTTTCTTTTCTTTTAGCTATTACACTTATACTGAGATTATCTCTATCGTTCTTTTTACCATAGGCTAATACATTGATTTTCGGATTATGAATTAAATTTCCAAGAATCTTTTGTGGACCAATCTCAATAATATTATGAATATCACTGTTGATAATGAACCTCATTGACTCATTCCATCTTACTTCACTACACATTTGGTCTGCTAAATTTTGAATAAGCTGCTGTGAGTTCAATGTGGCTGTTGCTGTAACATTTGATATAATTGGCCATTTAGCATCTTGAATACTATACTTTTCAATTTCCTCCAATAATTCAGCCTTAGCAGAAGCCATTATTTTACTATGAAAAGGTGGACTCATCATAAACGGAGTTATCTGTGCCCCCATATTAATAAGTTTCTCTCCAACTTCATCCAATTTATTATCATGACCCGAAATAACATACTGTTTTGCAGTATTTGAACACGCAATTGAAACATACTCTTGATGATTAGAAAATTCTTTACATATATTCGTTAAATCCTTCAAACCGATATCATTCACAATAGTCATATGACCTTGTTTATTATATTTTTTTGCTATCATAGACCGTTTGTCTACTATTTTTAATGCATCAGAAAATGTAAAAACACCTGAACAAGTAAGTGCCGTATACTCACCAAGACTATGACCAGCAACAAATTCTGGATTAATGCCTACTTCTTTTTCGAACACTTTGTATAAAGCAACACTCACTGTAAATATTGACAATAACATATTTCTTAGCCTATTTAATTCTGAAAACCCACCTTCAAAACATAATTTGGATAAATTAAATCCTAAAACTTCATTTGCTTCTTCAAATACCTCTCTCGCCACATTATACTCGTCAAATATTGATTTCCCCATTCCAATATACTGACACCCTTGTCCTGGAAAAATTAATGCTGTTTTTTCCACATGACCACCTCTCATCAAATATACTTTGACATAATCTTATTTCACTCATCATTCTTCACTACTTGTAAATTTTTTTCTGATAAACAACCAATGGTAATAAACAAATATATACTCCATATTGCCATGTACACTAGATATAATGCAATCCTAATACTGAATGGGTACCATACAAATACAAATCCCCAACTGGCACCAAAGAATATTGATGGTATAGTATTCAAGAAATAAGAGATTCCACAAACAAATACAAATAATATAATCATTTTTATTGCACATCTTTTAGTAAGCTTCTTAATACTAGATTTCTTATGTACAATTCTTAGAATCCTCCTAACAATAAGTATAAGCATCAATAGACTAATGATTGAACCAATCAATATGACTACTACACCAATCTTATCTATAAACTCATAATTATCTCTTCCCATATATATATAATCATTATTAAGAAGTTTTTCCTTAATCCCATGTCCAATAACAGAAGTATATGAAGAATTGATATTGGATAATACTGCTACTGCAAATTCTTCCTCTGGCCTAATAACCATATATGATGAATAATTAGGATTGTTCCCACCATGAATAATTTCAAGGCCTTCACGATCTTTGACTGTCCAGCCTATTGCATAAGAAGAATCGTCATAAGGTGAAGTCACATTCTGGTCTGGTATATGGGATTGAGCAATTAGATTATCGAAGACTTTCACATCACCTGTACCAATCTGAAGTTTAAGCCATTTACCGATATCACTGATGTTAGACATTATATAACCAGCCGGTTTATTTCCTCTATAGATTGGTGCTTTATATGGTATAGGTCGCAAGAATCCTATTTTATAACCTGTAGCAAGTTTATTCTCTGTGTCATCGTTATTGAATAAATAAGTGTTGCTTAACCCTAAAGGAACTAAAATCTCTTTTAAAATGTATTCTTCATAGGACACTCCACTAACCTCTTGTATTATTAACCCAAGCACATCATAATTTATTGTTGCATATTGAAAATCATCACCTGGATAGGTATCTAAATTGGTGTCTACAAGGGTCTTTACTGTGTTTTCAAGGGCATTATCGTTATTAGAAATCTGTATCATACTGATAGTCTTTGATGATATGCCACTGGTATGGTGTAATAACTGTTCAACTGTTACATCCACTTCACTATCATCATAGTATAATGTGAGCCAAGGTAAATATTCTTTTACATTGCTATTCATGTTTATTAGACCATCATCAATCATCTTTAAAATTCCCAGTCCAGTGAATGCTTTTGAATTTGATGCTAACTCAAATAATGTTTCTTGGTCTACTTTATTTTCGGATTTCAAATCAGCATACCCAAATGATTTTTGGTACACTATATTTTCACCTTCAACAACGACTACTGATATTCCAGGTATTTTTCCAATCTCCATTTGGTCCTGAATAAATGTACTTATTTCAGCCACTTCAACCCCATATTTACCTATTGCAACTTCTTCAGCAAATACATTAAATGATGGTAAAATCACTATCACTATAACCAAAATGCTCATAATGACAGCAAAGTAATGATTTCTCTTCACTGTATTCACTCCCTCCTTTTTAGATGCTGATTTTATTACTCAAATAAACTATCTAATTCTTCCTGTGTAATATCTAGAATGTCAAAATCCGAAGGTGTAAATTCATTAGATACCTTACTATTACACTCTCCCAGTATGGATCTCAATGAATCTAAATAAGCATTCATTAACCCTTTAACATATGATTCATTGAAACTATTTTCACTGTAAACAAAAGTAATTTCCAGTTTTCCATTAAGAATCGCTGCTGATACATCCATTAAAGTTGTCAATCTATTTTCATCATCACTATCTAATCCAAAAGAAATGTTTCGTATATTTCTACCATCATGAATAAATATATTGTCAAAATCCCCTAGATAATTGAACCTTATAAGTTTATGATTTAAATCTGTTAATTCATGTCTAATATACTTTAGAATTCCATAATTAAATCCTTTATTCGGGATACTTCTTATTTGCTCTTTAAGTGATTTGATGTTACTATCCAAATCATTTTTATCCGTTCTAAAATATGATGGAAACATCGTAGTAAACCATCCTACGGTTCTTGATACATCAAGACTTTCCATTATATCTTCTCTTCCGTGACTTTCCATCTCTATAACAATATTATCCTTATTTGTCATTGTTCTAATGGCTAATACCAATGCAATAATTAATACTTCTTTAAATTCTAAATTGTAGATTTCTTTTGCTTTTGTAATTAATTCTTTAACTTCGTTCTTATTTAGTTCACTATACAATCGGGAAGTTTTTTGTAAGTAATCCTCCTGAATATCATAATCTAGAGTGAAACAAAAATCTTCGTTAAAAATTTTCTTCCAATAGTTTAATTCATCTTTAAAATCGCCCTTACTATATTCATGTAAATGTATAGCCCACTCTTTAAATGAATGGGTTTTCATTGGCAAATTAGAAGATTCATTTTTATTCAGCTGGTCTAAAATGGATAAGAAGTCACTTAAAATAATTCTCCATGATACCCCATCAACAACTAAATGATGTGCCTGAAATAAAATAATTTGCCTTTGGTGTCCAATGTTGAAAACTGAAACATTAAACAATATATCTCTACTCAAATCAAAATTGGTTTTAGCCGTTTTAAGTAAATATTGTTCTGGTTCATCCATGTTTTCAAACTTCTTTTGAGGAACCTGATATACATCAACTGTAATATGATTGTTAAGATGCTCGTTGTTATAATACAACGTATCCATCTTTTCATCAAAATTAGTTCTCAACATATCATGATGGTGAACTAATCTATTGGTAGCCTCCTCAATCTTATAAATATCTATTATCCTTTCCATATCAAGGACTACATATTGATTATAGTGATTGGAATTATATAGCCTCTGGTCAAAAAACCACTCTATTATTGGTGTATGATTAATTTCTCCCTCAACTGTTCCTTGGTCTATTGTAATTTTGTTATTTTCAACATATTGAGCTATTTCATGAATGGTCTCATTTGACAATATTTCTTTAACCTTGAGACTTAGCCCTTTTTCTTTTATCCTTGACGATATCTGTATTGCTTTTATAGAATCGCCACCAAGTTGATAGAAATTATCTGTCATGCTTATATTGTTAACGCCTAGAATCTCTTCCATAGTCTTTACAAGCGCTTCTTCTTCATAGCCTTGATACTTTACAATATCTTTAATTACTTTCTTACCTATGGGAAGAGAATCATAATCAATTTTACCGTTCTTGGTTAATGGTATTTTATCAATCTGGATAACATTATTTGGTATCATATATCTTGGTAAAAGCTTATTTAGTCCAGCAATTATTCCCGACGTTCCATCTATTCGACTACTGACTATATATGCATTTAATACTTTGTTACCGTTCTCATCCTCTTTTATTGCTACAACAGTATCTTTTATCTCACCAAGCTTCAATATGGTTTTCTCTATTTCTGCGAGTTCAATTCTATGCCCTCTCACTTTTATTTGATTGTCTATTCTGCCACAATATTCAATGGTATTATCATTTAAATACCTTGCCAAATCCCCTGTTTTATACATTCTATAGTCAGAATTATAAGGGTTCACGATAAATTTTTCTTTATTTAATTGTTCTCTATGTAAATAACCTCTTGCAACGCCATCACCCGATATATGAAGTTCTCCCATTACACCAGTTGGCACAATATTTTGATTCTCATCCAATATATAAATTTGGACATTGTCTATAGGATAACCAATGGGTACTGAATCACCTTTATCTTTCAGTTCATCAAATTTATATATCATACACCCAACCACTGTTTCAGTTGGTCCATATTCATTATATATTTCTATGTTATTACCATAACTTTTACTAACTTCAGATGCTAATGAAACTTTTAAATCTTCACCACCAACTATAAGTCTCTTCACTTTAGAAGTTTGATTATCTAACGCTTTTAATAACATTAAATGAGAAGGTGTAAGTTTCATCACTGTTACTTTGTTTTCTCTTATAATTTTATATAATACGAATTCATCATCATCATTACCATATATAACAATCTTACTACCAGATATTAGCGGTGTAAAAATGGAAGTAACTGTTAAATCAAATGATATTGAAGAATATAATGGCATGACATCTTTTTCATCTTTTATATACATCTTTTTTGCCCAATAAATATAATTAGTCAAACCACTATGTTCTATCATTACACCTTTGGGATTTCCTGTTGACCCAGAAGTATAGATTATATAGGCTAAGTCTTTAAATCCACCCTTATATATAGAATTCTCATGACCATATACACTAAAATCAATATCCCTTATGTCAACAATCCCTACATGATAATGAAGTTCTTCTGGAACGTCCATATTTGTCAGCAATAATTTACTTTCAGAATCATTTAACATATATTTTATTCTTTCAGCTGGATAACTTGGATCAATAGGTAAATAAGCCCCTCCTGATTTTAATATTGCTAAAATACCTATTACCATCTCAAAAGAATGGTTTGCCAGAATTCCAACAACTGACCCAGTACCGACTCCCTTAATCCTTAAGTAATTAGCCAACTTATTTGCTTTCTTGTTCAAATTATCATATGATATAAACTCGCTATTGTATTCTAGTGCTATGTTGTTAGGTACTCTTTTCACCTGTTCTTCAAATAAATCAATTACCGTTTTCTTAGGATATAAACTATTGGTTTCATTGAATGTATATGCTTTATAATTAAGTTCTTCTTCGCTTATTATGGAAATTTCTTTTACTCGTTTATTCTCATTCGACAGAACCTGCTTTATAATCTCTATCATGCCATAATATAGATTATCAATATCTTGGTTAGAGTACTCATCTATTTTATAATCAATACCTAATGCAATCTTATTATTTTTCCATTCATTTATTGTCAACTGTAATGAATAGCTTTGACTACCTGGATAATATTCCTCGACTTCAAATCTCATATTATTGACATCTTGATGGAAATCGAAATTATAATAATTTACAGCCATTTTGAACAAGCTATTATAACCTTTTTTACTTATTCCCAAATCTTTAATCAAAACGTCATACGGATATTTTTGATTAATGTAAGATAGTCTTAACTGTTTATTTATATCCTTTAGTAATTCTACTATATTAAAATTAGGATCGATAATGTATCTAAAAGGTAATGTATTTGTGAACATGCCTATCATCTGTTTTTGTTGTTTCCCGACTCTATTATGAGCAGGCATACCTACAATCAAATCCATTCCATTTGTAATTTTATAAATATATATTAACAAAATCCCTATGAAGAATGTGTTTAATGAATAGTTTTTTTTAGTAATTAACTGTTTGATTTTATTTGAAAACTCTTTATCAATATTGAATATTTTTCTTTTCCCTACAGAACTTTCAGCAGTATTATATAAAAACTCATTTGATATATTGCTGAATCTCTCAGTCCAAAATGACTTATTTTTTTCATACCTTGTTGAATTGATATAGTCATTTTCATACATGATGTAATCCAGATAAGACGGTCTGATAGGAAACTGATTACCTAATTCATTAATTAAATCATTGTAATACTCTATTATCTGTTTTTGAATCAAGCTTATTGACCATCCATCAGCAATAATATGATGTATTTTTAAAAATATTCCGTACTCATAGTTATTTATTTTAAAAATAGAAAAATGGTATAATTTATTATCTAACAAATTGAAACGAGCCTGAAATAATATCTCTGACCATTTTTTTTGTTCCATTCTAGGTTGATGACATTTACTAAAATCTATGAAATCAATTTTATCACTTTCAAAATTAGAGACATATTGAATCGGATGCCCTTCATCCCTCTCAATAAACCTTAATCTTAATGCATCGTTATGTTGAATAACCATATTTATAGATTTTTCCAATTTTTCGACATTTATCTGCCCAAATATGCGCAGACATCCCCCTAGGTTATGCAATTGATAATTAGAATATACTTTATCTATATACCATATTCGCCTTTGTGCATGTGTTAAATCGTACCACTTACCAATATCATACAAAATTTTATCCCCCTCAGAATTCCATTTTTCATATAATAATGTGGAAATTAGACATTGTTTTTACAATAATCAATACATATTATACATTACATATCTAATTAAATCAAGTATTAGTTTTTTTCACTTTAATGAGTAATATAAAATTTATTGAATAAATATAAATAATTCGTATATTAATATTTATTATTATATATGCAAAACCCTAAGGAATACACTTGATATTGTACTTTTATAATATTTCATACTCACTTGAATAGTACACAAACTACAAATTCTTTTATAAAATTACCATATCAACTAGAGTATTTCCAAAAGTATGTATTGCAGCAATTATCAAAACTTGTCTATATAAAAGTTTAATTATTATTTTTCTCAATTAATTTACAGATAGTAATAGTCTAACACCACCAAAATCATACAAAGAAGTCTCCTTTCAACAAAAGGAGACTTCTTGCTTTATTATTTCAATATTTAAAATAATTATTTTACAAATAATTTTAATCATTTATTATAAATTACTTAAGCTTAAAATAATAATGACTAGGGTAACTACCCTAGCCTAAATAATATTTTTGGTTATACACTTACTAAAACCATACACATTATAACTTTTTTCATTTTTTCCTCCTTTCGTTATAAATGATTCACATATTAATAACCAATCAATGAAATCAAACCATTTGCTAGATTTTCACCCCAACATAAATAGTCATGTCCTCCCTTAAATACTTCATATTCAACATCATACCCCTTTGCCTGCAATACATCTCTTAATATCTTATTCACACCAATCATATTCTCTTTTTCCTCTAGTATACCTACATTTAAATAGAATTTAAGTGGTAGCTTATCTACCTTTTTAAATTCCGTACTAATCCAACAAGCACTTTCATGTTCTTCAAACTCCTCGGGCTTATACCAATATGATCCTGATTGAGAAAGTACATTTCCAAAAACATTTGAATATCTTAACCCTATATATGTAGCAGCAAGTCCGCCTAAACTTAGACCACCAATGATTCCATCTTTAGCTTCAGACGATATGTTATAATTCTTCCTAAACCAAGGTATAAAATCATTAACAATAATATCTGTAAAATTATCACTACAACTTAATTCTTCCTCTCTTGAATCAGTGGAATCAATAAATAAGACAACAATAGGTGGTATCTTATTATCTGCTATTAAATTATCTAAAACAACTTTAGATGAAAGTAAATTAAGATACTCATCACCATCATTTAGAATTAAAAACTTATAGGGTTTGTTATTTTTTTCATATCCATATGGTGTATAAATCCTCACCTTACGCTCAGCCTCTAATTTTTCACTTATAAATTTATATTCCTTTAGATCACCTTTAGTTATATTTGATTTTTCTTTAACCCAAAAATGTTCTTCTGCATTTGGCATTACAACATACGATAATATCTCATTTTCCTCTTCATCTTCAACAAGCAAAAATTTCTTATTAAATTTATCATGTATAACTTTCTCAAATCTGTTATCCCAATCATCATCCAGTGGATCATTTACAGAAAAACAATATTGAAAACGTATATCATTTCTAATCTTACAACTTATGTACCATAAATTAGTGTTTAATAATTTTTCCATTCTATAATTTAAAAATTTACAATCCTTCATTTCTGGTATAACTAAAACATTTTCTGTTTTTTCGTCCTCTTTATAAATAAACGTTACTAGGTTATGTTCTAAATCATTTGGAATATTTTCTATTATTGGTAACCCTTTTTGTTCAAAATAATCCCAAAACTTATTCAAAGCATTAGTTCTTCCTAGTTTTAAATGTTCTTCTAGTTTTAGTATCGCAGCACTTCTTATTCCCGACTTTTCCATAAATGCCCTCCTCTATTAATAAGTAATTATTATATCCTAATCCTCCCAAAATAATTGTACATCATGGAAAACATAATATCAATATATGTTATCTCTTAACTTACCATTAAATATATACCTATGTCTCATTTCCATTTGATTATATATACCTAAATCTGACATTTAAAGGTTATATTTATCATAAGACAAAATAAAAAGCCCCCTCTTTTTATTAACAGGAAACTTATTATTTTCTTCAATATATATTTCATTATTAGTTTACACATCAAATAATTTTACTATCTACTTTCTCTAGAATAATAAAAATTCTTATCGATTTTTATCCGTCCCTAGCTTTAATATTGTTGCTAGATTTATTTCCCTTAGTAAAGTTTATTTTGCTTCCTTAATCTGTGTTATAAAATGTTCATCAGAGATAAGTCTCTCTGCTGTTTTCCATTTCTCCTCAGAGTGACCTGCAAAATTCGCTATTTCAACATCAACTATACAAGTATATTTTTTACCAAGTTCAACATTCCCATATCTAGTATATTTCTTTAACCACTCCATGTCATTACAACTTTGGATTATATAATTCATTCTTCCTCTAATTAATATAGAACCATTGGTATATAAACAGGTTTCATCCGTTACAAATTCTGTATGTATAGATATTTGTTTTTCTGTTATCATATCCGCCCAGTAATTTATATGTTCTTCATTATCTCTTTTGATGCGATCATCAGCTATCCATTTAGAATCTTCTATAAAAAACCATTTTAGTTTTTTAATATAATCTGCTTTATTATAAGTTTTATAGTCCACATTATAGAATGTTTCCATATAACTTTTTCCGATCTGCATAAACTCTTTTAGTTTATCTTTTCCGTAGCGATTAACCAACCATTCATTATTTTCAATACGATTAGTATAATCACTCTCTAAATATGGATATTCTTTCAATTGTTGTATGATTTCCTCATTAGTCATTCCTTCCAAGTCTACTGAATCACGCTCTAGAGTTATAGCAACTATATAATTATTGCTATCCCACTCCACGTTAGCACCCATTGCTTCACTAACGAATCTTACCGGAACATAGGTTCTAGAATCTTTTAATATAGCTTGTGTATCCATGTCTTGTGTTTGATTATTAATGGATATCTCTTTTTTATTAATAACTAATTCAACAACTTTGCTTTCATATATTATCGTTACTTGTTGAAGGTCACCATGCCAAATAACTCGAGCACCTAATGCTTCACTTATGAATCTTATTGGGACAAGAGTTCTGTTATTTGCATCAATAAATGGCCTAGCATCTGGAAAATCTACAGTCTCTCCTTCTACTGTCACCGTTAAATAAGTTTTTGCCGTTACTGTTGATACCATCATTGCTGTTAACATGATTACTGCTACCATACAGATTACTGTTTTTTTCATTATAATTCTCCTCATCATTATTGTTTTGGTATTAGAATTATGCGTGTTATTATTACTTGACTAATAATCATTTACTTCAATCTACTTTACCTCTTTGATTGGTGTTATAAAATGTTCATCAGAGATAAGTCTCTCTGCTGTTTTCCATTTCTCCTCAGAGTGACCTGCAAAATTCGCTATTTCAACATCAACTATACAAGTATATTTTTTACCAAGTTCAACATTTCCATATCTAGTATATTTCTTTAACCACTCCATGTCATTACAGCTTTCAATTATATAATTCATTCTTCCCCTAATTAATATAGGACCATTAGTATATATACATGTTTCATCAGTAATAAATTCTGTATGTATGGATATTTGTTTATCTGTTATCATATCAGCCCAGTAATTTATATTTTCTTCAGTATCTCTTTCAATACCATCATCAGCTATCCAAATAGAATTTTCTGGAAAGAACCATTTTAGTTTTTCAATATAATCTACTTTACTATAAGTTATATAGTCTACATTATAGAATGTTTCCATATAACTTTTTCCTATTTCCACAAACTCCTTGATTTTATCATGTCCATAACGATCAATCAACCACTCATCATCTTCCATAAAATCTATACCATAATCATTTTCTAAATATGGATACTCCTGTAATTGTTGTATGATTTCCTCATTAGTCATTTCTTCCAAGTCTGCGGTATCACTTTCTAGAGTTATGATAACTATTGAATTAGTGCTGTCCCACTTCACATTAGCACCCATCGCTTCACTAACGAACCTTACTGGAACATAAGTTCTCGAATCCTTTAGTATAGCTTGTGTATCCATGACTTTTGCTTGATTATTAACTGTTATTTCTTTTTTATTAATAACCAGCTTAATAACTTTGTTATTATATTTGATAGTTGCTTGTTGAAGGTCACCATCCCAGCTAACTTGACCATCTAATGCTTCACTGATGAATCTTATTGGGACAAGAGTTCTGTTATTTGCATCAATAAATGGCCTAGCATCTGGAAAATCTACAATCTCTCCTTCTACTGTCACCGTTACATAAGTTTTTGCCGTTACTGTTGATACCATCATTGCTGTTAACAAGATTACTGCTACCATACAGATTACTGTTTTTTTCATTATAATTCTCCTCATCATTATTGTTTCGGTATTAGAATTATGTGTATTATTATTACTAGGTATATTAGTTAATGATTAATTTCTTCAGTCTACTTTACTTCTTTGATTGGTGTTATAAAATGTTCATCACAAATAAGTCTCTCTGCTGTTTCCCACTTCTCCTTAGGTTTTCTTGCCAAATTTGCTATTTCCACATCCACAACACAAGTATATTTCTTCCCAAGTTCTACATTTCCATATCTAGTATAATTTTTTAACCACTCCATATCATTACAACTCTCAATAATATAATTCATTCTTCCTCTTATCATGGTATCTCCATTAGTATATATGCAAGTTTCATCTGTTATGAATTCTGTATGTATAGCTATCTGTTTTTTAGTTATCATATCAGCCCAGTAATTTATATGATCTTCATTATCCCTTTCTATACCGTCATCACCTATCCAATAAGAACTTTCTAAAAAGAACCATTTTAATTCTTGGGCATATTCTGCTTTATTATAGGTTCTATAATCTACATTATAGAATGTTTCCATATAATTTTTCCCTGTTTCTACAAACTCTTTTACCTTATCCTCTCCATAACGATCGACCATCCATTCATTATTTTCAATACGGTTTGTAAAATAATTTTCTATGCATGGATACTCCTGTAATTGTTGTATGATTTCCTCATTAGTCATTCCTTCCAAGTCTACGATATCACGCTCTAGAGTTATGCTAACTATAGAATTAGTGTTATCCCACTCCACGCTAGCCCCCATTGCTTCACTAACGAATCTTACTGGAACATAAGTTCTAGAATCTTTTAATATAGCTTGTGTATCCATGTCTTGTGTTTGATTATTAATGGATATCTCTTTTTTATTAATAACTAATTTAACAACTTTATTTTCATATGTTATCGTTACTTGTTGATGGTCACCATCCCAAATAACTCGAGCACCTAATGCTTCGCTTATGAATCTTATTGGGACAAGAGTTCTGTTATTGGTATCAATGAATGGCCTAGCATCTGGGAAATCTACAATTTCTCCTTGTACTGTCACCGTTACATTAGTTTCTGCCGTCACTGTTGATACCATAATTGATGTTAACATAATTACTGCTACCATTAAGATTACTGTTTTTTTCATTATATTCTCCTCATCATTATTGTTTTGGTATTAAGATTATATGTATATTACTTGGTATGTTAATTAATAATTATTTTTTCAATTTACTTTACTTCTTTTAATGGTGTTATTAAGTGTTCATCAGATAGAAGCCTCTCTGCCGTCTCCCATTTTTCATCGGGCTTTTTTGCCTTAGTAATTATCTGAACATCTACCACACAAGTATAATTTTTACCAAGTTCAACATCACCATATCTTGTATATTTTTTTAACCACTGCATGTCATTACAACTCTCAATTATATAATTCATTCTTCCTCTTATCATTGTATAACCATTGGTATATATACAAGTTTCATCAGTTATAAATTCTGTATGTATGGATATCTGTTTTTCTGTTATCATATCAGCCCAGTAATTTATATGATCTTCATTATCTCTTAGGATACGATCATCAGCTACCCATGAAGAACTTTCTAAAAAGAACCATTTTAGTTTTTCAATATAATCTGCCTTATTATAAATTCTATAGTCCACATTATAAAATGTTTCCATATAACTTTTTCCAATTTGTACAAACTCTTTTAGTTTATCCTTTCCGTAGCGATTGACCATCCATTCATTATTTTCAATACGGTTTGTAAAACTATTTTCTACATATGGATATTCTTTTAATTGTTGTATGATTTCCTCATTAGTCATTCCTTTCAAGTCTGCAGGTTCAGGCTCAAGAGTTATACTGACTATATAATTATCGCTATCCCACTCAACGTTAGCACCCATCGCTTCGCTAACGAATCTTACTGGAACATAAGTCCTAGAATCCTTTAATATAGCTTGTGTATCCATAACTTGTGTTTGACCATCAATAGATATCTCTTTTTTATTAATAACTAATTCAATAACTTTGTTATCATATGCTATAGTTGCTTGTTGAAGGTCCCCATTCCAACTAACTTGAGCACCTAATGCTTCGCTGATGAATCTTATTGGGACAAGAGTTCTGTTATTGGCATCAATAAATGGCTTAGCATCTGGAAAATCTACAGTTTCTCCTTGTACTGTCACTTTTACATAAGTTTCTGCCGTTACGTTTGTTACCATCATTGTTGTTAACATGATTATTACTGCCATTAAATTTACTAATTTTTTAATAATAATTTTCCACCTCACTATTATTATGGTATCATGACTTAAATTTATTTTACATTATTATGTATATTAGCTAATCACTATTTATTATTTACTTTACTTCTGCGATAGGTGTAACAAAGTGTTCATCAGAAAGAAGTCTTTCAGATGTCTCCCATTTCTCCTGTTCCTTCCTTGCCGAATTCGTTATTTCAACATCAACTACACAAGTATATTTTTTACCAAGTTCAATATTTCCATATCTAGTATATTTCTTTAACCACTCCATGTCATTACAACTTTCAATTATATAATTCATTCTTCCTCTAATTAATATAGGACCATTTGTATATATACACGTTTCATCAGTTATAAATTCTGTATGCATGGATATTTGTTTTTCTGTTATCATATCAGCCCAGTAATTTATATGATCTTCACTATCTCTTAGGATGCGATCATCAGCTATCCATGAAGAACTTTCTAAAAAGAACCATTTTAGTTTTTCAATGTAATCTGCTTTATCATAAGTTCTATAGTCCACATTATAGAATGTCTCCATATAACTTTTCCCTATCCCCACAAACTCATTGATTTTATCATGTCCATAACGATCAAGTAACCATTCATCGTCTTCCATAAAATCTATACCATAATTGTTTTCTAAATATGGATACTCTAGTAATTGTTGTATGATTTTTTCATTAGTCATTCCTTCCAAGTCTACGATATCACGCTCTAGGGTTATATTAACTATAGAATTAGTGCTATCCCACTCCACATTAGCACCCATTGCTTCAGTAACAAATCTTACTGGAACATAAGTTCTGGAATCTTTTAATATAGCTTGTGTATCCATGACTTGTACTTGACCATCAACGGTTATTTCTTTTTTATTAATAACCAATTCAATAACTTTACTCTCATATTTTATAGTTGCATGTTGAAGGTCCAGATCCCAACTAACTTGACCACCTAATGCTTCGGTGATGAATCTTATTGGAACAAGAGTTCTGTTATTGGCATCTATAAATGGTCTAGCATCTGGAAAATCTACAGTTTCTCCTTGTACTGTCACCGTTACAGGAGTTTCTGCCGTTACGCTTATTACCATCATTGTTGTTAACATGATTACTACTACAATTAAATTCACTACTTTTCTCATTATAATTCTCCTTCTGATATTGTTTTTACTGAGTTACTTAGTTTAGTTTTAATTCAATTTGTCCAAGCAACCTTAAATTATTCTTACTTAAAAAGCACTTTAAAGATAAACATTATTGTGTTGCTATTAGTCATGTTAGTAAAAAGCTTATTAGATTTATATATTATTTAATAATCAATAATACTTCCTTTAACATTTCAAAAGTAATCTTTAACCTATTTTTGTTCTGAAAACAACTTTTTTGTTTTTTGCCCTGTGATTTTTTATTAACTTATTTTATAATTGACTTTATATAGTTAGTCTCTTTACTTCAATAAAACGATTATACAGTTTAAATTTAATTTTGTCCACTAAAATAAATCACTCATTCTCCTGCGTTCTACAACATTATTAGAATCAAATACATCATCATAAAATACTTATGTTGTTTGAAAATTCTTTTTTATAATCCAATGAACAGCTGTTAAATATCTCTAATCATTTTCCCATATTATTTGGTGGTCTAGCTGACATCGATGGTGTTAATGCTTCAAAATACTCAATATCCTTTAACAATAACGCTGTTAAAACATTACTACCTAATGGTTCATTAGGGCAGGAATTGGAAGCTATTAATTTGGATATGGATTTATATGTCAATAAACAAAATCAAATTATTAGAAAAATAATAAACTCTGATTTTAATTATCAGGTCTCAGGTAATAATAAGCATTTAAATCTAAATATGACTGTTAGCTTTACGCCTATAGAAGAAGATATTCTAACTAATATAGAATTAAGATCTTTACATAGATATTAACTACTACTTAAAGGGGGATTTATTGTACTACACAATAAATCTCCTTCCCCCTGTCAAGTAGACATAATAAGGAATGTTAATATGAAGAAAGTCCCCCTCTGTAATAACAGGGAACTTATTATCTTATATCTTTATACTATTTATCACTTAAACTAAATTAATGTTTTTTCAACATATACTATAAATTATCTGATTCATACCAATAAATAATTATTCTTGGTTATCATATAATCTATTGCTAATGAACAGAAATTAAAATAGGATCAAATTATCGAAGATATGTATGAATAAATTCTCAACAACCATACAAAGCTAATCAAACAGCTTTGAGAATTATATTCTTCATCTGTTTCTAAAGATTAAATAAGATTGATGTCTTAAAACCAAATATGTAGAAGCCACATTTTTTGTACATGTCCTTAGCGGTATCAAAATGATCTGTTATTAAGTAAGCTATATCAACGTTTTCTATATAAGCTTGTTCTAGTAATTTACGTACTACAGAAGTACCATAGCCTTGTTTTTGATATTCTTCAATTATATCAAAATCTTCAATTTTGGCGATGCCATCCTCTATTAAAAGTTCACATTTACCTATAGGCACATCTTCTTTATAACATACATAAAGATTTAAATTGGGATTGTTTTTGTATTCTTCCGATTTTCTTTTGATTCTTTTTGTCGCAAACTCTTTTCCCATAGTTGCTTTATTTGCTTGTACATCTGCTGAAATTCCATCCCTAAGTACTTCAAAAGTATCTGCCTTTCGTACATAACAGTCATTCTTTATTTTTAATTTATTAAATTCTTTTGGTGTAATAACCATGTAACAATACTCTGTAATTTGTGGTTCTGGAATAAAATTTTTCAACTCATGTAACTGGATACTATAATTCATCATGATATGCAGATACTCTTTATTTTCTCTCTGAACTTCTTTTAATTTATTATGAATAAAACTCCTTAATTCATCCTTCTTTATTGATTCTTTTAAGAGAATAAAATTGTGCATATACATATCAACTAATTTGCTGTCTTTGAATGTTATACTTCTTTGTTCTTTTATACAATTAGAAAAACAACTCACATATTTTAATTCAGTTTCCAATATCCGCTCATACAATTCTACTTTCATATGGTAAATCTCCTTAATTGTCTATATTAACAACTTAACTTTCTTATTCTACAATTTTATAGCTACCTTTTAGCCCTACTAAGGGTATATATTATGTTGATACTTTTATTGTCAACCTAATTTTAGTACATCTTCTCCATAATTATTACGTTATATATATAAATCCCCTTTGCAAAAAGCAAAAGGAGTATTTTATATTGCACATTAATCTTATAATCATATAAATCATTACTTATCATTAACTTTAAATATAAATCAAGACTGTTATCTACTTCTTAAGTTACCATTTTTATGAAGTCTATATACTACATTTACTAAATTTTAATAATAGCTACATCTATTGTTTTAATAATAATCTAAAATATATATATTATTCTAATTAATTTTTATCATCACCTATTAGTAATATTTATAACACATATTTTTGATAGTTAAAATGTATCATACTCTTAACTATTACACAAGTAAATCATTTTATAATCTCAATCCAAGTTAACGTATGATTGAGTAGGAGGAAATTTACTAAATGAGAAATTCCTCCCTCTCACACCACTGTACGTACCATTTGATACACTACGGTTTAATATTGAATATTGTCTTCTCGTTTTTTTGCAGTAGCAGTTAGAAGTTCTCCCCAATAAGCACAGCGCATATTTCCACCACTTGCTAAATAAATTACATTTTCTTGCAATTGATCTAATGCCTCTGTCAATAAACCAAATGATTTTTTCTGCTGACCATATACTTCAATCATCAAAGACGGCATAGCCTACACAACTAATTTATCCGTTATATTTATTGGCTTAATTTCCTATGGTAAAAATTGATGATTTCTACCAAGTTCATCTAATATATCACCAACAACAGGTGTATATAATTCTTTTTCAATTAATTAGAATAATTCTTTATCAGTCTTCCACATATTCAACACTCCCTAACTCCAAATTCGATCATGTGCCCATTGATTATCCCACTCGTGAGTTGATTCCCATAAACCAGGTCGTTTTGGATTTATATGTTCTCTTAAAACTTCATCATTTAATTCTTCAATACCAAGTCCTGAACGATCACTCAGCGTTAAGAAATCGTCTTTAATATCTGGTTTTCCAACATCTTTAACCATATCTTGCCCACCAAGGTACATCATTAGAATGAAACTCCATTGCCATAAAATTATCACCCACACTTGCACTAACATGAGCAGCAGCCATACAACCAATTGATGTTTCTGCCATATGTATTACCGAAACGATACCCTATTCAGTAATATTAATAATAACAAGTAAAAAGGGCTACTACAGCCCCTTTTATATTATTTTAGCGATTATTTCCACTAAACTCCCTATATAATTTACTTAACGCTTTCTTCTCAATTCTTGAAACATATGACCTAGAAATACCAAGCATATTTGCTATTTCTCTCTGTGTCTTTTCAACACCATTATTTAATCCATATCTAAGTTCTATTACTGTTTTTTCTCTCTTACCTAGTACATATTTCATTTTATTATATAAATGGCGTATTTTCATCTTGAGGTCCACTTGATCTACTATAGAATCAGATTTTGTTTCAATAACATCAATCAGACTTATTTCATTACCTTCTTTGTCAATACCAATGGGTTCTTGAAGGGATATCTCTTTGGAATGTTTTTTCTCGTTTCTAAGCATCATTAATAGTTCATTATCTATGCTAACCAAAAGACTACACTTAGAATAGGATATAATGAGTTGGCGATAGATGAGTTACCAGAAGTTACTATAGGGGATAGGATTAGAAAAAGCAGATTGAAAAAGGGGTTGTCACAAGAAGCTCTTGCTAAGAGAGCTAAAATTGGCAGGAAATATCTAATAGGTTTTGAGAATGATCAATATTTTCCTTCATTATATAATATAAGAAGAATTGCTGGAGTATTACAGGTAGATGAAGATTATTTATGCGATAGTTATTTGAGGTTTATTAATAATAATCCTTCTGAGAAAATATTGTCAATAAGGAAGGGATTGAATTTAACTCGTAAAGAACTAGGTAAGATATTGAATGTCCATTCTGGTACAATTAAAAAATGGGAGATTAATATTTCTACTATTAATAGGAATAATTTTAATAAGCTTATATCGCTAATAGATAAAGAGCCTACCTACTAGGTAGACATACTCAATTACCTGATTAGTTAATTACTCTCTTCATTTATTATTAAAGATACCGGTACTAGGACTAGTAACCAATCAAAATTACTTGTTATGGAATTAGTGTTATTACGAAAAGATTTATATAGTAATCTCAAAAATTTTATCTTTGTACTCTAAATTGGAAACTAACCATGTATCCATGTTTTTAATATTTTCTTTGTATCTACTATTTACAATAATATCATTGAAGTTAATTTGGTAAAATATTTTATTATGACTGAATTCAAAATTAATTAAATTTAAATCGTTTAAATTGAAATTATGTACTTTACTATCCAATAACAGCTTTACAGGGTCGATGGTGTCCACAATTGATAGTAAAAATAGTATTGGGTGATTATGTATATTAATTTTAGGTCTATCAATTATTAATTTTTCTAATCCATAATTCCTATAATCATCAACATATTCGCTATGTTCTTTAATAAACCAAACATTATGTGCACAGATTGTCCACGCAACAGGTAAATGAATATTATAAAGTATATCTTTAGACCATAATCGATCATCAGATATAAAAGTATTTTCTTTACACTCCCCACGTCTATTATAATAATCTTTCTTGCGTTCTTCCCAGAATAGTATACTTGCAACAATTCCATGGTCTAATTTATTATTTACCTTATACCTATAGTTAATATAATTTTGGATGTTGTCAGAAATTACTTTGGGTACACCAGTTCTATGAGATCCTCTAGGTAGAGCAAAATTCAAGTGTCCATCTAAAACTTCAAACAATCTTACTAGAGCACTTTTTTTATCTTCCATTTCAAAACTATAGCCAAAATCATGATAAAAACAAGTTAAAAACCAAAAATATGAAAAGGATGTATCACACTCATATGAATTTCTACCAAAATCAGCAAATGGTCCATTCTTGTTAATATATTTATCTTTTTGTTTTATATAATAATCAATTTCTTTTTTAATTAAGCTTACATTCTCATAAAAAATAATACCCATAAAATACAAAGAGACTGTGTGTTTAAGTCTACACCCATATTCTAATAATTTATACTGTTCTCTAGAAAAAGCACTTAATTTCTTTCCATTTGATAGTATCGATTCAATAAAATCTCTACTATTATTCAAAACATTTTGATATCTGTCACATTTACAATGTGTATTATTATAATAATCCCATTTTCTTCTATCTTTTAAAATTATATTGAATAGCTCTCCAAATGAATTCATATATCCTCCTCAAACTAGTAATAATTGCTTATATTTACACTATTTATTAATACTTCAAAAAAATATTATGTTACAATAGCAAAAAGTATTATGTATATATTATCATATTGTCAAAATAAACATTAATTGATATTATAACACATTATCTGATATCCTTATAATTCAATAAAAGAAATTATAAGAACCTATTTCTTAATTAGCAAAATAGGTTCTTTAACTGTCCTAAAGCTTGTTTTAGTTATGTAGGTAGTAACCTAACAGTAATTAAAACTTCAAAAAATACAATTAGAAATATTATTCCTATAAATCCTATTACTCTAGCTTTAATTTCAGGGTTATATCTGATTTTTTTAATGTAATAATTTAAATCCGTAAAACTACCGAAATACTTATTTATTAATAAATATAGTATAGGTATATTTATTAAGCATATCATAATAACAACAAATGTATTCATATGTATTCCTCCACTTAGATAATAATATCAGAAATATTAATTTAAAGCAATTAAATATACTACCCAAGATTTAAACTCAATAATTAGTTATTATTAACTCTTTATATTCCTGCTCTTTAACCTAAACTTACTATGTAAATTATGAGGTCTAACAACCTGACCATGGGGACGAAATTCTGTTTTTGCTTAGTCATCCCCTTAGGTACTATACAACCCAAGTTCAATCCCTATTACATAATAACCCTAATATTAACACAATTATATCACTCTACACTTTTTTCTCAAGCTGTTTAGTTTCTTGTTTACGGTAACAGGTTCATAGGCTTTTTCCAACAGGTGGTTTTTGTAGCTGATGATGGTGAATCTGTTGAAAGTACCTTCAAAGACAATGTCTCTTTCAGCTAGAAATCTGATGAACCCCTTGACGTCACCAGTGTAGCTCTTGACGGTGTTGTTGGCTTTTCCATTTTCAAAAAGGTACTCTCCAAAGCTTTTAATGTAATCCATTTTTGCTCCTTTCATTGCACAACAAGAAAACTACCTGTAGACACAAGTAACACTCGTGTTTTACGTTTTATGCAGTTTTTTATTTCTCCCTGTGGTTGATTCAGATTTGTGATTCAAAGCTGATTTTACCTACTTTCCGCCCTGATTTGGTTGGTGTCAGCTTGAAGTGACTGCAGTATTTAGATTCTGCAGAGAGATTTTTCTCTTTAAAACAACAGAAACCCTTGGTCTGACTGGTATTGTCAAAACCAAGGGTAATGTTTAGATTTATGTTGCTAGATTTTGATGTTTTATGCAGTCAAAACTATGTCTTTTGACTTCAAAAAAGATTGTTTCAGTCTCAACAGTATTTCTAATTCTAAGAGAAACGGATTTGCTTTCTCTACCTGTGTCAAAAACTGTTCTGTCACCTCAAGCACTGCATGTGAAAAAGCCTTTGCTGAGACTATTTCTTTCCAGAAAAACTCTGCTTGTTCAACTGGCTCTATACAAATGTGTTCTAGTATTTGCTTTGGTAATGCTCTAATTTTTTTGACAATTAGTCCTTCACTGTTCAGCTCTAACTCGTAACGAATGTTGTTTGAATCAGGTGCAGAAATTGAGACAAAACCTTCTTCATCCAAGCACTGAATTGACTCATTCAAAAGATAAATCCACTCGGATACAAATTCACCTTCATAAGGGATGTCTTTGTCTACGAATCCTTCTACTCTGTCATTAACGGAAAGTTGAAATTGACCTACAACTTCATTCACGTCCAGCTCAAATTCTTTCAAATCAGTGGTTTCTCTTAATCTATTCAACTCACTATCTAGCAATTCATATTTAATATTAAACATTTTTATTCTCCTTCCCTTAGTAACCAAAGTCTGAAAGGTTTAGTATGTAGTCACCCCACGCTGACTTGAATATTCCGTCTTGGAAGTTCAAGGTTACATTTTCTCCAAACACACTCGTTGTAAAGTCAAAATTTCCAGTATTGGGAACACCGTTTTTGAGTGCTTGATTATAAGCTTGGTTAGTTGCATTTATTACCTGTTGTTCCGTCCAACTCGTATTGAAGAAACCTTTTGACTTGACAAGGTTCTCTGCATTTTCAACTAATCCTTTTTCCATCATTGCATCAACTGTGTTTTGCATCCTTCCTGCTGTATGATTTTTAAGGACATGTTCAGCCTTACTATTACTAAGATGACTCGCCCCCCCAAAACCACTTCCGCCATTTGCAATTCCATCAATAGCTGCTATAATATTATTCTCGTTAGCTACCAATAAATTAGCTATTTGTGCTTCTGATACTCCAACCGCATCTAAACTTGCACTTATACTTCCTACAATACTTGCTTGTCCTGTTATAGTTCCTATTCCTGCAGCATTAACCTGTTCTTTTAATGTGGATACGTATGGTTCAATAGTAATAGATAAGCCTTGTATAATTGCTGGCAAAGCTGATGCTGTGTAATACAATATTAGTGTCAGTGATGCCACTGAACCAATAATTGTTATTCTATCCAATACTTTATCTCGATACATCTCATCAAATATACTTCTTATTTTATTACTATTGTTTCTTAATATTTCCTTTAACGCATCAATATCTTTATTTCCATATGCTTTACCACTTTTAGTGTCGTTATATAATAAATTATGTGCTTCTGGATCATGAAGAATTATGTTATTACTTCGTAATAACATGGTTTGAATACCTATCAATTCTGCTTGGAATCTTTTTTTTGTTTCAACGGCTCCTGGATAATTCTTAATCCATGGGATTATTCTATTAATATTATACATATATTCAAATACGCGATATAGCATTCTAATTTCTTCGTTACTAGGTTCCCAATTAAGCCACTCTAGTGGTGGTTCTACTCGTACATAAACAGTATTACTAATTTCTACGTCTGTACCAGTAGTAGAGCTACTTACAGTATTTCTTGCTAGAAGAGTAAATTTATAAAATCCTTTTTCTTCAGGTGTATAATTAAAAATATTAGTGTAATTATCTTTTGTAATATATTCTATTGTTCCATCAGGTTTTTCAATCTGTAGTGATATATGATGAGCATTTTTACAGTAACCATTTAAAGTTAATTGTGATCCTACATGACCATTAGTTGGCCCTGATAAACTTGCACGTTCCAATGGTGTACGTACTCTTTCTCCTTCATGCAATAACCTATAGATAAGAACTGCTGCTTGAGCTCTTGTTACAAGTCCTTTTGGGTCAAACTGATTGTCTCCAACTCCATTCATTAAACCTAATCCATAGGCATCTATAACATACTTTTTGTATACATCATCTATGTTATCAAAATCACCTATCAGTGATTTAATAAATCTTTCTCCCTCTTCATAGTCTATGTTTCCATTTTCTTTTATCTTCTCTGCCTGATTCAAGATAAAGCATACTTCTTGTCTTTTTATGTATCTAGTTCTGTTTCCAATAAAATGATTTTCAAAAAATTGATTGTCTTGATAAGATGCCTCGCTATCTCTAAATAAACCTAGTTCTTTTGCTTTTTGCATATATGCATTTGCCCAATGGCCACCAATTTCAGGTAAATTAGTATATCCTAACGCACCTAGAGTCATTTTTACAAAGGCTTGTATCTCAACTGGGTTATCAGGTCTAAATGTCCCATCTGGATAGCCATTTAAGATATTCTCAGAAACTAGGGCATTAACACTTTTTGTAGCATAATGTGATGAAGGTAAATCAGAAAATTCTTGATAAGAACCCCCTCCTCCTCCATCAAGCACATAAGCAGCTAAAACTTTATTATTAATTGATTGTAACATAGTTACTAGAATAGTAACAACAAGGATAAGCGAAATTGTTTTTTTCATTTATCATATACCTCTTTCTTTATATTTGGGGTTATGAAGTAACATGAAAAAAACTGATCAGTTTTGTTTATGTATTGTTAGTTCATATATATATATTAAAATATAAAATTGATAAATTCAACTGGTATAATATTACTGTTTGAAAAATTGCAATATTGAAATATATTCATATATTAACATTTTTTTACTAAAGTTGTATTAATTAATAGTATATTATGTTATTCTTATATATACATCCTAGCTATTTGTCTGTTTCATCAATTGCAGTTATATATGTCAATTTCATAATTGCAGTCTTTACCCTTTGTAGATACAGTTGCTATAGTAGAATTATCTACTTTCCATCTTACTTTTACAGTATTTATTTACTTTTAATAATTTCTCACCATTAATTCTTTATATTCCTGCTCTTTATCTTCATACTTAGTATGTAAATTATGAGGTCTAGCAACTGCTTTAATATTATAATCTTGATATAAATCTCTAATGAAATCACAATCGTTATAAGATAATAAAAACTTACCTTTAACTTGATTTAAAGCTCTTTTAAGTCTTAAATGGTCCTCTTCTGTAAATTGCACCTGGTAATATTTTTCTGTACCATAATAAGGTGGATCTAGATAAAAAAATGATTTAGGCTTATTATATGTCCGTATTAAATCTTCAAAATCCCTATTTTCTATTACTACCTTAGACAATCTCTCCTGTACTATTTCAAGGTATTTAACCATTGTAGAAACATCTTTCTTAACACATCCATAACTATGTAATCTAGATCCATAACTTGTCTTAATGATCATAAAGAATCTTGCAGCTCTTTGTATATCTGTCATACCTACAGTATTGTAACTCTGTTTGAATTGATTAAATAGTTCCCTAGAATTCAAAAAGAATTTAAGTTACCTTTCAACTTCTGGACAATGATATTTTACACACTTAAATAAATTTACAAGATCACTGTTATAATCATTATATATCTCTGTTTCTGCATGTCTTTCTGAGTGGAATAGCACCCATCCAACTTATAAAACTTCTTATTATAACCAATCCTTTCTGTAAACCTTCAGTTGAAACTAGCTACTTAATGTTATTTACTCTGGCTTATCTAACGCAGTAGACTTTCCAAAATAAAAAGCTACTACCATAAGTATTACACTATATGACTTATCCGCATCAATACTACCTGTAATATTTAAAACAATAAATAAGATAACAACTAATATAGCTATTATCTTTCTAACCTCTATTAATGCTGTTAATTTTTCTTTCATCAATCATTTACCTGCCTTTCTTAATAATCTAACTTCTACAGTTGCTAGCTCTGCTCTATTAACTGGTTTATCTGGCTTAAATGTACCATCATCGTATCCGTTCATCAATTCATTATCAATCGCTTCTATTATGTTTTTTTCAGCCCAATGAATTTGTTAGTAGAATAATCACTGTCTATTTCACTAAATCAATTTTTTAGTTAATCTCCATAAAGTTCTTTAATAGTAATCTAATACTTCTATCCTTTCTTACAATATATCCTTTGTTTTTTTATTAAATCATATTTCGTAGTTAATCACTTTCTAAGAATCCAACTAGTTAGCCACCTTTTCCCTTACCAAAACTACGAGTATTACCCATGATTCTTATTTGTCCAGTGTTGTCTTTGTCGGCACGTATTTAATTCTAAAAACTCTCCTAAATTAATTATTGTTGTACCTTTCATTAACAAAGACTCCTTTTAATTGTTTAATTTATTTATTATAATTTAATACTCTAATTTGTTTATTCTTTTTTCTTTGCATACTTGTCCAAAATATGTACATTATTTACCAATTATCTCATTCCTTACTTTTGAAGTTCTACGAATAGTTATCCTTTGTACTTTTAGATTTCCTAGGTAAAATATATATTCATTATTAATTAAGCTTTTTATAAATATTTTATTTAGTAATTAATCCTTCATCAATAAACTGTTTTTCTAGCCTATCATGAATATAATCTAATGCATCACACCACTGATCCTGTGGATAATTTTTTTTCACTACTTTAAATAATTCATCAGCATAAAATTTACATAAAGCATCGTTAATACGCTGTATACCCTCTTTTTCTTCTCCTTCAGGAAACTTACATACTACTTCAATTTGGGGTAGTTTCATATACAAACCCTCCTAAGTAATCTCTCTAATTTATATGTATTACTAGTTGTCTAATATTGGTAAGTATGACTAATTAATTTCTCAAGATTGTTCCTTTATTAATATCTGGATATGAAACTAAGGTTAAACAACAACCTGTAAAATATCCAATAGCACAGAAGAGCTTTTTCTTATCTCTTATTATTTTTTAATATAAAAATACTCTTTGGTTACAATCAAACAGTAACCAAAGAGGTTGATACTTCTTCTTTCAATATATTATTAAGTTAGATGAAAATACTCTATTCCGCAAGCTTTTCTTTTAAATAATTAGCAATTTATGTTTGACCACACTGAACTGCGTATTCGTATGCTCCAACATTTTTCAATGTTGTATCACCATTCTTAATCAAATGATAAACTTGTAGTGCTTTATCTTTACTATTCATAGAATCTCTCCATAATTTATTATTAACTCAATTTCAAATATTTTGTGATTTTAATCTAGCTAAAATTATTAATTGAATAAAAGTTATTATATAAATTATATTTTTGATAGTATCTAAAATAAACCCAAATTGCACTTTAGTAATAAGTGAAAATATCGTGAAAACTAAATTTTTCTGTACAAATAACTAATGCATATTTCTATATTAGATACTTATACTTTGGGTAATATTTCTTTTATTATGAACTACATTTTTAATTCTTGTTACACTACAATAATGTAGCAACAGAAACTAATAACTCTTAAAATAAATTTGATAAGACTATAGACTCTTTAATATTACTTATTCTTAGCTGATATTATATGTAATGCTTCTGTTTCCTTGTCTTTTTCTAACACTAATTCTTTTACTTGGAATTTATCAACATTTTCTAATACATAATCTTTCATCTTTGCATCAATACTTGCAGATTCTTCTTCCATAAGTTTTACTTCCTCATCAGTAGATGCAGAAATACGTTCTTGATTAAATGATGTTATTTCTTCAGACTTAGAATCTAATACAATCCTTTGATGTTGATCATCTGACCAAGTATAAGTATATTCAATAATATTAATAATGTATTGATTATTTTTCTTTATCATATCTTTTACTTCGTACTTATCTATATAAAGAGCACCCATTCCAGCTGATACATATTTATCTTCATCTTCATAGTATTTAACATGTCTGGAACTATCTTTAGTAAACTTTTTATTAAAATCATTACCATATAAAACTTTAGCTGCTTCTTGAACTTCATCAGCTGTAAACATCTTATATTCTTCTGTTGTTGTTTGAAGGTAATCACATACGATTAACCATGCCCAATCTTCATTCGCATTATTTATATCTTCAAATTCTGGTATTTTTTCGCCCTCACCAGAATCATATATTAGACCAACATACTTGCTTATTTCTTCTTTCTCAGCTTCTGTTATATTATTATCCTCTGCTACTGCCTGTTGTTGTTCAACCGTCTGTTGCTTATCAGTCGTAGTATTTGATGATGAAGTATCATTATTATCTGTCTTCTTTTTCACCAATACCAATAATATAACCATGACTATTAAAGTTAATACTATTCCTATTATTAACGGTGCTTTTTTATTCTTATTGTCCTTCATAAATATCCCCTTATCTCGTTGTTATAATCTTTACTAGAAATTTCTTTTTATTATGTTTGTCTATACCCTAACAAAATTTAATGTCGCTTCTGTCACTACATTATTGTAGTAGCAACATCTATACATATTATTACTTATAATTTTATTTGTCAACATGATAAAATTAAACTTATATGAATGTACAAGAATCAATACTTCTACTCCAAGTATATATAGGATTAGAAACTGATATTATAATTAATTTATATCAAACTATAGAAAAAATAACCTTAGTTATGTTATATTATAATTATCCAAATATTATCGGGGTGAATAATATGATAGCTGGAATATATGTAAGAAAATCCAAATTCACTGGTAAAGGTGAATCTATACAGAATCAAATTCAACTATGTAAAGAATATGCTGTCTCAAAAGGATATACTATTGATGATGGCTTAATATATCATGATGAAGGTTTCTCAGGTGGAAATATCAATAGACCTGCTTTTCAAGATATGATAAAAGATGTTAAGGCTAAGAGATTTCATGTCTTGATATGCTACCGCTTGGACAGAATAAGTCGTTCTGTTGCTGATTTCTCAGAAACTCTTGAAATGCTTAATAGATATGATGTATCATTTGTATCAATAAAAGAACAGTTTGATACTACTACTCCTATGGGTCGAGCCATGATTTACATATCAAGTGTATTTGCTCAACTAGAAAGAGAAACAGCAGCTGAGAGAATCAAAGACAATATGCTTTCACTGGCTGAGACTGGAAGATGGCTTGGAGGTACAACCCCTACTGGTTTTTATTCTGAACCAATTAAATATATTCATAGTGATATGAAAGAACGTACAATGTATAAGCTATCCCCTATTCAAGAAGAGTTGGACCTTGTCAGATTATTATATGATAAATATCTAGAATTAGGTAGTCTAGCACAAGTGGAAACTTATTGCTTACAGAACCATATCAAAAGTAAAAAGAACAGAGATTTCAATAAGAATACAATAAGGACTATACTTATTAACCCTGTCTATGCTATAGGTGATGAAGATACATATAATTATCTATATAGTATAGGTTGTCAGATATTCTCTGATAAAGAAAAGTTTGATGGTAAGCATGGCATTATGGTATATAATAAGACTATAGAGAAAAAGAATAAAAGTAATAAGCTTCGTGATCCAAATGAATGGATTGTAGCTCTTGGTAAGCACAAGAGTATAATTAAAGGTGAGAAATGGGTTCTAACACAGAATATGCTGTTGAAAAACAGAGATAAAGCACCAAGGCAGGGTACATCATCTGTTGGGTTGTTATCTGGCTTAATTCGCTGTAGTAAGTGCGGTCAACCTATGCGTGTTAAACATGGGCATGTCAGAAAAGATGGTACGAAGAATTATTACTATGTATGTACATTAAAAGATACTTCCAGAAGTAAACGTTGTGATAATATCAATCTCAATGGTCCTTATGGAGATAGATTTGTTGTTGAACGTATTAAAGAGTTCTTTAATGCTCCTGATGGACTATTAAGTGATGTTGAAGATAATAAGAATAATATTAATTCGCTCAAGAAAGAATTAGAAAAAGAACGTGAAAATGTAAAAGTACAGATTAACAATAATCAGAAGTCTATAGATCATTTGGTTAAACAACTAGCTGATAACCAAAACAGTTCAGCTTCAAAATATATAATAAAAGAGATTGAAGATCTTGATAAAGAAAATATAAAGCTTCAAAATGAACTTAACACAGAATTATCACTTGCTAAATTAGATAATGAATTAATTAATATATCTCTACTTAATGAATCAGCAATCAATTTTGTCAAGTCAATAGATTCTGCTGATACTGAAGAAAAAAAGAAACTGTTACATAACGTAGTATCAAGTATATATTGGGATGGAGATAAGATAGAAGTCAACTTCTTTGGTAAAAAAAAACTGAATAATAAGGGGTATCCATATGGTAACATGGGTGCGTCGTTTGGTATGGATAGCATTTTCTATACACCTAGCCGCATATGTAGCTAACCTAGTACCTTTATCTATATCAAAGGTAGTAATTGCTTTTATGAGACCAATAGTACCAATAGATATTAGATCATCCATATCTCTATCTGTTGTATTATATTTTTTAACAATATGAGCAACCAAGCGTAAATTTCTCTCAATCAATATATTTCGGGCTTGCATATCGCCTTCTTTACACTTAATTAAATATTTCCTTTCTTCATCACTCGATAAAGGTTTAGGAAATGATTGAGATGTTGTAAAATAGAATCCTGGTAAAATGAATGTCAAAAAGTTAAATAGCAAATCAAAAGCACCTCTAAATATGTATTCATAATAGTTTATGAAAAAAATACTCAGAAAGTGCCTTTCCACCTAAATTTCTTTACTTTTTAATCTAATAATTGTGTTTTTCGGAAATTCTTTGTCTACATGAAATCTTATAACTTGTTTAGGATGAGGTGCACTTTCAACCAAGTTACCTTCTTCATCCCACATTTCTTTTATGGTTGTCTTATAATTTTGTCCATCCACAGCCATAAATTCTATTTCATCTCCAACACAGAATTTATTTCTCTGTTGAATGGTGATCAACTCTTTATCAACATCATATTCTATGACTTTTCCAATAAAAGTATAACTTCTTATATAAGTATTACTGTCATATATTTGTTCATTATGGTCTGGACGTTTAAAATAAAAACCTGTTGTAAATTTTCTATGAGTACATTTTCTGATTTCCTCTAAATAATAAGGAATATTATTTCTATATTTGGTTTCATCCTCAAAATAATCATCTATAGCTTTTCTATAAGTTCTAGTAACAGTAGCTACGTATAATTGAGTTTTCATTCTGCCTTCAATCTTAAAACTATTTACTCCTGCATCTATAAGATTAGGAACAAATTCTAGCATACATAGATCTTTGGAGTTATATACGTAAGTACCTCTATCATTTTCAAATATAGGCATATATTCATTAGGACGAGTCTCTTCTACAAGATGATATTGCCATCTGCAAGGATGAGTACATGCTCCTTTGTTAGCATCTCTTCCAGCCATATAATTACTCAATAAACATCTTCCTGAATATGAAATACACATAGCGCCATGTACAAAAGCTTCAATATCAAGCGTATCAGGAGTTTTCTCTTTTATCTTTTTTATTTCTTCAAATGATAGTTCTCGTGCAACAACTACTCTCTTAACTCCTAGACGATGCCAGAAATCAACACTTTTATAATTGGTATTATTTGCTTGTGTACTGAGATGAATCTCCATATCAGGTAAAATTTCCTGGGCAATAGTTAGAATTCCAGGATCAGCTATAATTAATCCATCTGGGTTAATATCCTTTATCTCTTCAAAATAATCATAAACTTGATCAATATCATCATTATGTGCAATAATATTGGCAGTAACATATACTTTTACATTATGCCTATGAGCAAATTCGATACCTTGTTTCATTTGTTCAGTTGAAAAATTTTTAGCCTTTGCTCTCAATCCAAAATGTTGTCCTCCTATATATACAGCATCAGCACCATATAGCACAGCTACTTCCAAATTTTCTAAGCTTCCAGCCGGTATAAGTAATTCAGGTTTATTCAACGTTTCCACTCCTTTAATTAACTATCTATATTTATAATTTTACTATTTTTTGTAACTAAGTGTAACCCCATCAGCAATAGGCAATATAGATGTTTGTAGGTTTTTATTATGATTCAGTTGCCATAAGTATTCTCGCATACGATTGTGTATTGTCCTTTGTCTTCTAGGTACACTGAATCTTGATTTTGCTACTGTTCCATTCTGAAGAACATTATCGCAAATAAGTAATCCACCTGTTTTTAACAATCTAAGGCACTCAGGTAAAAAAGTCAAATACTGCCCTTTAGCAGCATCCATGAATATAACATCAAATTCATCTTCAAGTGTTGAGAGTATATTACCTGCATCACCTTCCAATAATGTTATGATATGCTCTTTTTGAGCCTTTTTAATATTTTCTTTTGCATTTTTTATCATGTCTTCTGATCTCTCAATGGTAATTATCTTACCATTTGTAGTAATAAAATCACTCATAATAATTGAAGAATAGCCAACAGCAGTACCAATTTCTAATATTCTACTTGGTCTTTTAGTTGCTAATAAAAATCTTAACAGATTTTTAACTTCTGACTTAATTATTGGAACATTATTATTAAGTGCTTCATTTCTAATTTTTCGTATAATCATATTATCATCAGGCTCTATAGCCATTAGATAGTCCCTAATATATTGATAAGTGATTTCACTCATTACAAAACTCCTTATAACTTAACTATAGGGACTGATTCATAATACATTTTTAATTATTTATAGCAAATACTAACTAAAATGTATTATGAGACAGCCCCTTTATTTCATACTATTTATATTTTATTATGTTTTAACTAATAGAATTCCTTTTGTAATTTACCCTTAACTTTGTTATGAGCTTCTAAATTTTCATTGAACTCATGTTCTCCTGTTTCAGCATTTCTAAGAGAGAAATATAAATAATCACTCTCTGCTGGGTATAGAGCTGCTTCTATAGAACGCTCACCTGGATTAGCTATAGGTCCAGCAGGAAGACCACTATTTAGATAAGTATTATAAGGCGATTTTATATCTAAATCAGAGAGTAGTAATCTTTCTCTTGGTTTACCAAGAGCATACATAACAGTAGAACACATCTGTAATTTCATAGGTTTATCTAGTCTATTATATATAACTGAAGCAACCATTTCTCTTTCTTCGTCTACTCTGACTTCTCTTTCAATAATTGATGCAATAGTAATTATATCATCAATACTATATCCTAACTCCTCTGCCCTATCATAATACTCATCTTTAAATACTTTATCAAACTGTTTTAGCATAATACTAACAATATCTTTAGCTGTTGCATCGGTATATATTTCATAAGTAGATGGAAATAGATATCCTTGCAATTTTAAATTTCTATCAGGTATTTTATCAGTAAACTTATAATCATATGCAATATTATTAACAGCATCTAGAAACTCAGATTCTTTGCATATATTTTCTTTAGATAATTTTTTGGCTATTTGAGCCACTGTATACCCTTCTGGTATAGTAAATTTAATTGTTTCTTTCTTAGCTCCTTGAGTTGTTAGTATACGAGCTATTTCTTCATCTGTCATACCAGTATTTAATGTATAGTTACCATATTGGAAGTTATCCTTACCAGAAAGCTTGGTATAAACTAAAAAATAATAAGTATTGTTGATTAATTCATTATCATGCAATATTTTTGCAATCTCTTTGGATGAAGTACCTTTTGGTATCTTTATATCCACTGTTTTAACAACTACATCTTCTGCAGGTGTTTTAGCCATAAATTTATAAGAGTAGTCATATACTTTCGTGCCCACAAAATATATAATAAATATGGCGGCACAAACTATTACAATTTTTGATACTGCATGCAACATTATAATTGAATTTTTTTTATTATTCATATTTAGTCACCTTTCTGGTTTAACTCAATCCGTATTATTATTTTAGTAATTAATCTTATGTCTAATTACGAATCTATTCAATAAATGAAATATTGAAATTAAGGCATTCTGCTATACAATTATATATTGCTTCTATTATCCTTGATAATTTGTTTTCTGCATTAAGGAATTCTTTTACTTCTGTTTTTTCAATAGTTTCATTATATTCTTCATTAAGTCTTAACATATTTTCATAACATTCAAAAGAACCATCACCATATTCTGAATGGATATTGAAAGACTTCTTTTTGTATTCAACAATTTCTTGTTGTAACTGTGGATTAGATTCTATTACATTCTTGCAATTTAGATAATCATTATATTCTTTTAAATGTTTTATTTTATCAACAAATAATTTTGTCTCTTCTATATAATCCACCAACAAGCATCCTTTCAATATCTTAATAAACTAAAAAACGTTATAACTAATTATATCTGTATTTAAACTTCCATAATAATAGGTAGAATCATAGGGCTTCTTTTTGTTTGTGTCCATAAAAAATCTCTTAAAGCGTCCCTAACTACTCCTTTTATCTTAGACCAATCAGTTATTCTTTTCTTATTACACTGATCTAAAGCTTCTTTAACTACATGTCTAGCTTCTAGCATCAAATCTTCTGATTCTCTAACATAAACAAATCCTCTTGATATTATATCAGGACCACATAGTATTTGTCCACTCTGTTTTTGTAAAGTGACAACAACTATCAATAATCCATCTTGCGAAAGTTTTTGTCTATCTCTTAATACTATATTTCCAACATCTCCAACTCCTAGACCATCAACTAAGATTTGTTCTGCTGGTACTTTTCCAGTTACTTTACCGCCTTCTTTATTAATTTCCAAGACGTCTCCACTGGAAAGAATAAATATATTATCTCTCTTCATACCAATACTCTCTGCTAATTGAACATGTTTTACTAAATGTCTATATTCACCATGTACAGGAACAAAATATTTTGGTTTAACTAAAGTATGAAGTAACTTCAATTCTTCTTGTAAAGCATGTCCTGAAACATGAGTATCTTCACATATAACTTCTGCACCTTTTCTATATAGATCATTAATAACTTTTGAAACTGTTTTCTCATTTCCAGGAATTGGCTTAGAACTGAATATAATTCTATCTCCATGTTTTATTACTATTTTCTTATGAACAGATGCAGCCATTCTAGATAAAGCTGCCATAGGTTCGCCTTGACTTCCTGTAGTAATAATAACCAACTGACCGTCTTTATATTTATTTATATCTTCTACATCAATCATCATTTTGTCAGGAACTTTCAAATAGCCCAATTCCATTGCTGTTTTGACTACATTTATCATGCTTCTGCCTTCAACAACAACTTTTCTATTGAACTTCTGTGCTGCCCATATAATCTGTTGTACTCTATCAACATTAGAAGCAAAAGTAGCCACTATTATTCTCTTGAAATCAGAATCCAAGAATATGTCATCTAGTGATTCTCCTACTGTTCTTTCTGACATAGTGTACCCTTTTCTCTCAACATTCGTACTGTCTGCCATAAATAAAAGGACACCTTTTCTACCTAGTTCAGCAAATCTCTGTAAATTGATCGCTTCACCTCTAATTGGTGTATAATCAATTTTGAAATCCCCTGAATGAATTACCACACCAACAGGCGTAGTTATAGCTAGAGCTACAGCATCTGCTATACTGTGATTGGTTCTTATGAATTCAATTCTGAAAGAACCTAATGTAATAAATTGACCAGGCATAACACATTTTCTTTTAACACTCTTTAACATGTTATGTTCCTTTAATTTATTTTCAACTAACCCAATAGTCAATCTAGTTCCATATACAGGTACATTGACATCACGAAGAACATAAGGCAAAGCTCCAATATGATCTTCATGCCCATGAGTTAGTACAATACCCTTTACCTTCTCTATATTGTCTTTTAGATATGTTACATCTGGGATAACCAAATCTATCCCTAACATTTCGTCTTCTGGAAATGCTATACCGCAATCAACAACAATAATTTCATTGTTATATTCAAAAGCAGTAATATTCATACCTATTTGCTCGAGTCCGCCTAAAGGTATAACTTTAAGTTTTGCTTGCTTTTTTGTCAAACTGACACCTCCTATAATTATAAGATAATTTCTATATTTACACCCAAACAGTTATTTTGAAATTACCTTTTCGTGTTCAACTTAAAATTAATAATTTTGCATAGTCTAAAACTTCTTGTTTTCTTACATAATCATAAAAATAATTTGAAGATATCACTATGTACATATTAGTAAACAATATAATCTTAAGTCAAACATCAGTACTACATGAATATATTTATCATAAATATATTCAACAATAAATTTCTCTCCGCACTTTGATTACTATTTACAGTTTTTACAAATACCATAAAATTTTACTTTGTGATCAGTAACCGTGAAACCGTATTTTTCTTCGAATCCTTCTTCTATGGATTCCATTAAGTCATCTTCAACTTCAATAACTTTACCACAATTTTCACAGATTAAATGATGGTGATGGTGATGGTGATTATCATTACTAAACTTACCAATTTCATATCTTATAAATCCATCGTCTAAGTTTAATTTATCTATTAATTTTAACTCATGCAAGAGTTGTATAGTCCTATATACAGTAGCTAGTCCGATTTCGGGGCATTTCTTCCTTACTATCTCATATATCTCTTCTGCCGTTAAATGATTTCCCTCATTATTTTGAAGCGCATCTAATACAGTTCTTCTTTGAGTAGTAAGCTTAAATCCTTTTTCTTTCAACATTTTCTTAAAATCTTCACTGCTAACAGACACTTATATTCCCCCATACTTTTTTTATATACCATATATTTATATAACTTTATTCAAGTTTATATCTATCAATCGTATAATTTGTAGGTTCTTAATTAATATATTACCAATACAAATGTTAAATATAGATAATATAATTATAAATCCCTAATATGATTTTGTCAAATTTGGTACTAAATATCCAAATCAATATCTTCTACTTTATCCATTAATTTTTCACTGACAGGTAACAGTTCGTCATCATCATCTACAATTTCATATATTACATCATCGTCATCAAGACCTACTGCTTTAAGAACATATGCAGTTATATCATCCAATTCCAATTCATCTTTTTCGACTGCTAATAAATATGTCTCTTCATTATATTCTAAAGAGCTTAAAATTGCAAATTCTACATCTTCTCCCGTTTCTTCAAACGTAAATACAATAGTTTCCACCAATTATCCACCTTTCAAATTATTAACCATTTTAATTAATTTTATAACTATATATATTTCAAAATAATTATTCTTTTTATAATCTTATTATTAATATTAGATATATTCTATTAATTTTGCTGCAAGTTGTCAAGATACCCTTGTAAAATAAAAACCGCTGCCATCTTGTCTATAACCTTATTTTGCTTTTTTCTGCTAAGATCAGCTTCTAGTAAAGACCTTTTGGCACCTATTGTACTAAGTCTTTCATCCCAAGTTTCTACTGGAATGCCAAACTCTCTAATTAATCTATCTTTAAAATATAAGGTCCTATCCACTCTGTCTCCAGATGTATTATTCATGTTTTTAGGAAGACCTAATACAATCTTTTCTATATTATACTCATTTACTATATCACCTAATCTTGAAATTGTTGATTTAAGATTATTTTCTTCTTTTCTATTAATAGTCTCAATACCTTGGGCAGTCCATCCAAACGGGTCACTAACTGCAACTCCCAAAGTCTTGCTTCCATAGTCCAAACCTAAAATACGCATTCTACCACATTCCTCAACATTTTCTTTTCATATCATAATAAAAGTGTGCTCTTTGCACACTTTTCAAACAAGAATAGTATACTAATCATTAATACATCTTGTATATTATACGACTACTTACAGTTATTGTCTATATAATTTTTTACCAACTCTTCTAATAATTCATCTCTTTCAACTTTACTTATCAAACTTCTAGCATTTTTATGGCTAGTAATATAAGTAGGATCACCAGATAAAATGTACCCTACAATCTGAGATATAGGGTTATATCCTTTCTCTGTAAGGGCTTCATATACACTTACCAATATTTCGTTCGCTTGTTCAGGTTCTTTATTGAATTTTTTAAAAAATTGCGTATTATTTATGTTTTTCACCCATATCACCATCCTCACTTACACTATTCCATATTTGCCTTGTTTAAATAACAAATAAGAAATTTTATTAAATTAGCAACTTATATATAAATAATATTATAAATGACAAGCTTTTATACCAACATATAAAATATTATATATCCTTTTACTATATATTAATATATATATAAACAAAATACAATTAAAATTTGCTTTGTAATATTATTTTAATCTTATCCAATTATATACTTCCTACTAAATAATCATTTTCTATTTTAACAATTGTAGCCTTAAGTTGTTGATTCTGTATATTATTATCATTTATAACCTTGACTTTTATATAATTTTCTGTAAAACCAAAATAACATTTTTTCCCATCAATTATTGTTTCTTCTTCAAACAATACTACTACATCTTTGTTGATGAATTTTTGTAAGAAGTCATTGCGTATTCTCTTTTCCTCGCTAGATAGAATGTGACTTCGTTCTGTTTTTATTTTTGGATTGATTTGATCTTTTCTTGCAGCAGCAGGTGTACCTTTTCTCATAGAATACTTAAAAACATGAATACCACTAAATCCAATTTTCTTAACAAAATCCATTGTATCGTTAAATTCTTTATCCGTTTCACCTGGAAATCCTACTATTATGTCTGTGGTAATTGATGGATTATCATAAGCTTTTCTTATGATATTGACTTTTTCAAAAAATTGGTCTGTAGTATATTTCCTATTCATTCTTTTTAGAGTTTCATCGCAACCACTTTGCAAAGATAAATGAAAATGTGGACATATTTTTTTCAATGCTGATATCTGTTTTACGAATTCATCAGTAATCAAATTAGGTTCTAGAGAACCGAGCCTAATTCTTAAAATTCCCTTTATTGTGTTTAATTTAATCAGCAAGTCAATGAGTGAAGTATTAGCCATATCTTTACCATATGAGGCGATGTGTATCCCTGTTAATACGATTTCATGATATCCTTTCCTTGCGAGAGTATTAACTTCATCTACAACACTGCTCATTTCTCTACTTCTTATTCTACCCCTAGTATATGGAATAATACAATATGAGCAAAATTGATTACAACCATCCTGTATTTTAATATACGCTCTTGTTTTTTCGTTTACTTTGGAAATGAAAATATTTTCATATCTAGTTGTTTTCCCAATATCTTCTACAACGTTGATTTTATTTCCTTCATTAATGTATTCTTCCACTAATTCAACTATTCTATTTTTATTATTACTACCTATTACGAGATCTATATTTTTGTCATTCTCCAATTTATCTTTTGCTATCTGAGCATAACATCCTACAGCTACAATAATAGCATTCTCATTAGTATGTTCTGCTTTTGATAACATTTGTCTTGATTTCTTATCTGCTACATTAGTAACAGTACATGTATTAACAACATAAATATCTGCTTTATCTTTGAAATCAACTATTTCATATCCAGCTTTTTCAAACAGTTCTTCCATAGCTTCTGTTTCGTATTGATTTACTTTACAACCCAAAGTATGTGTAGATACAGTTTTATTACGTCCATATTTTTCATAAAACTCTTTATTACCAAGCTTCAAATCAGCTTTATCTATATTAATATCTTTCATAAGATTAATTCCTCCTAATTTCACATAAATATATGCTACCATACAGTAGATAGGTAATCAACTCATTTCATACCAAAATCCAAATTGCTAAACTAATTGTATTCTCTATTGAATATTTGTTGATTATAGCCTCTATAGATGGCTTAGTTAGTCCAAAATGGTTATACTTATTTACTAAATATACTATTTGGAGAATATGTATTAATCTAGTAAAAAACTCCAAATAGACATAAGAATGTGCTAATCCTTAAATACATATCAATACCTTACAATATTTATTTATTTTTTTGTATATTATTTCAGTAGTTTAACTAAAACCACCTAATATAGTTTACTTTTTTTGGTAATTTTAATCATTGACTTATTTCTCTATAAAGGTTAGTATATTCATGTATTAAAATATTAAAAAACACTTTTAAGGGGGTCAATTACATGAAAACAATTAAAGTAACATTGAATTCAATCGATAAAGTTAAAAATTTCGTTAATGCAATCAGTAAATTTGATTCTGATTTTGATTTAGTTTCAGGTCGCTATGTTATTGATGCTAAATCAATTATGGGAATATTCAGTTTAGATTTAAGTAAACCAATTGAATTAACTATCCATGATGATAAAGCATTCGATCACGTTGCTGGCACTTTAAAAGATTTTATCGTTGAATAATCATTGAATTTCACGTTTGTGAAATACCAATATGGTTTAACCATATAAAAATCCACTTATAAGTGGATTTTTGTTATAGTCAAATTTTATTTTATTCTTCTTCATCTGGTTTAATTTTAACTAATTCTATATTATTAATTGCTTCTTCTATCATTTCATCTATTTTCTCTAGACGTTTTTCAGATCTGATTATTGACTTTAATGAAGGCTTAGTAACTGGATGTTTAGCAACGAAAATTGTACAACAGTCTTCATAAGGTAAAATAGAAGTTTCATAAGTTTCTATTTTCTCACTGATTTCTACAATTTCTTGCTTATCAAATCCTATAAGAGGTCTAAAAACAGGCATATTACAAACTGCATTCGTAGTTGTTAGACTCTGTATTGTTTGTGATGCCACTTGACCAATACTCTCACCGGTAACTAATGCAAGTGCACCATTTTTCTCTGCTATTTTTTCAGCTATAATCATCATTATCCTACGCATTATGATAGTTAATTGTTCGTGAGGACATTGTTCGTATATATATAACTGTATATCTGTAAAAGGCACTACATTAAGATTAATTCTACCTGAATACTTAGAAACGATTTTAGCTAAATCAATAACTTTTTGCTTAGCTCTATCACTGGTATAAGGATGACTATGATAATAGACAGCATCTAACTTGACACCACGTTTAGCTACCAAATAACCTGCGACAGGTGAGTCAATTCCTCCTGATAACATAAGCATAGCTTTACCATTTGAACCTACAGGCATTCCGCCTAATCCTTTGATTACTTTAGAATAAATATAGGCTCTGCTTCTTATTTCCACCCATACTTTAACTTGTGGTTTTTTTACATCAACTTTCAACTGTGGAATATTATCAAGTAGATAAGCACCTACTTCACAAGCAATTTCCATAGAATTAAGAGGATACCTCTTATCTGCCCTTCTTGCATCAACTTTAAATGTAAAGTTGAAATCTTCGTATTCATCTTTCATATACTCAAGCGCTGATTGCTTGACTAATTCAAAATCCATATCATCAAGAACAATGACAGGACAAATTCCTACAATTCCAAATATTTTTGATAATCTTTCAATAACTTCTTCATAATCATAATCTGAAAATGGCTCAATAAATATTCTGCCCTGTTCTTTGCTTACTTTGAAATCTCCACAATGCTTAACCGTTCTTCTTATATGTTCAACAAGAATATTCTCGAATATATATCTATTCTTACCTTTAAGCGCTATTTCTCCATATTTGATTAAAAAAGCTTTTTTAAGTTTACTCATAAGTTAATCCAATCCTTCCAAAATCATTTGTCTATATAATTGATTATTAATGCCTAACAAACTTTCTTAATACTGGTACTATCTTTTTTAATTCTTCTACACATGTATCAAGTTCTTCTATTGTATTATTAATACAAAAGCTAAATCTAATAGTTGATAAAGCTTCTTCATTGCTAAGCCCAATACCTTGTAGAGGTCCTGTTTTAGAAGGTTTATTAGATGAACATGCTGAACCTGTAGATACGAATATATCTTTTTCTTCAAGACTATGAAGTAATACTTCTCCTCTAAGTTTATCAAATCTTATACTTAATATATGAGGAGCACCTTTATCTACTTGTATACCGTTTACATACGTATCAGGTATTTCATTAATAATTCTATTAGCTAAATGTTCTTTTAATTTATATAAATTTTTGACATTACAATCTATATTATCATACATTCTTTCTGCTGCATACCCTACAGCAGCTATTCCTGGAACATTTTCTGTTCCTGATCTGATACCATTCTGTTGAAATCCTCCATATATGATGGGATTGATCTTTATATTATCATTAATATAGATCACACCTATACCTTTAGGTGCATGAAATTTATGACCGCTTATACTTAATATATCAATATTATATTTCTTAGGATATATCTTTAATTTACCAAATGATTGTATAGCGTCTACATGAAAAACCGTTTCACTATTTTTTTCTTTTATAATTTTGCCTATCTCTTCTATTGGCATAATTGTTCCGATTTCATTATTAACATGCATTATTGATACCAGAATAGTATCTTTACGTATATTTCTCCTCAATTGTTCTAAATCAATAAGCCCATCACTATCTACTGGTAGAACTGTTATCTCATAATCATTATCCCCTAGATAATTAATTGTATTCTTAACTGAAGAATGTTCAATAGCGGTAGTAATAATATGTTTACCTGTTCTCTTATAAGCATTGGCTATACCTAGTATTGCAAGGTTATTAGATTCTGTACCTCCAGATGTAAAATATATTTCTTTTTTATTCACTTTCAATATTTTTGAAAATATATCTTTTGATTTAAGTATATATTTTTCAGCTTGAAATCCTTTTTTGTGTAATGAGGAGGGATTACCGTAATCTTGCCCAAAAACTTTACACATTAAATTTATAGCTTCTTCAAAAGGTCTTGTAGTAGCCCCATTATCTAAATAAATTTCCATTTTAGACATCCTTTCAGTCATAAAATTCGTTCCGAATAAAAACTTAAGAAAGATATATTATATTAAACTCACTAAAGTTTAATATAATATATCTTCCGAAAACCGTTACCTTTAAAAAAATGTTTGGAGTACCTAACTATTGGGTTATTTTTTTGCAACATTTTCTATAGCTTGGACAACTCTTGATTTTTGGAATGGTTTCACAATAAAATCTTTTGCTCCATTTTTTATTGCTTCTATTACCATAGGTTGCTGACCCATAGCAGAACACATAATTACTTTTGAATTAGGACTTGCCTTAAGTATTTCTGGAAGTGCTGTTACACCATCCATTTCAGGCATCGTAATATCAAGTGTAATTACATCTGGTTGCAATTCTTTAGCCTTACTTATTGCTTCTTTCCCATTATTGGCTTCTCCACAAATATCATAATTTTCTTCTGCTAACATTTTCTTTAAAACGGTTCTCATGAAAATTGCATCATCAACGATTAATACTCTTAATGCCATACTATTCCTCCTCAAGTTGAAACATCAATAATGATAATATAGCTAATCCTGCTGTTTCTGTCCTTAATATTCTTTTTCCTAGCGTTATGATATTAGCCTCACTACTTTTAGCCTTCTCTATCTCATCAAGGCTAAATCCTCCCTCAGGACCTATAAATACTCCAATCCTCTCACAACACAACTTGTTAATAAATTCTCTTGATTCTTTTATATTTTTAGCATTTTCATAAGGGAAAATAGTTGTATCCATTTGCCTAGAATATTCTATCGCATCTTGAAATTTCATTATATTATTAACCTTTGGAATAATACCTCTATTAGATTGTTTTGCAGCAGACCCGGCAACCTTATTCCATCTAGCTAACTTCTTAGCTGAATTTTTGTTGTCTATCTTAACGATACTTCTATCAGTAATAACAGGAATAACTTCATATACTCCAAGTTCTACTGCTTTCTGCACAATTAATTCCATTTTCGATTGTTTTGGCAAAGCTTGAAAAAGGTAAATTCTTGTATTTAATTCCGTCTCTGATTGTGTTTTTGTAATAATTTTTGTATTTATAGAATTATCTTCAATACTATTAATTATACAATAATAATCATTGCTATGTCCATCACAAATTATAATTTCTTCATTTTTGTTCATTCTAAGTACATTTTTAATATGCTTTACATCTTCACCAACAATACGAATTTCATTTTCAACAATTTGATTAGGTTCCACAAAAAATCTATGCATACAAAACACGCTTTCCTTTCAAAAATACATAAATGCTAAATAGGTCTAGCAACTATTGCCGCCCATTCACCTTTTCTTATAATCTCCAATATCTCAAAACCATTATCAGTCAACGTACCTTTAACATCATCCACTCTATCTAAAATAATACCAGAAGATATAAAAATACCCTTAGGCAATAAATATTCAGAAACTCCTTTAGCTAACATCATTATTATGTCAGCCATAATATTAGCAACTACTATATTAGCTTTTACATTAACTAATTTTAGCAAATCACCATTAAGCACATGAACTTTATCTTCCACTTTATTAGTTATTACATTCTCTTTAGTTGCTTTTACAGCATTTTTGTCAAGGTCAATACATGTTACTTCTCTAGAACCTAATTTGGCAGCGGTAATACCTAATATTCCACTACCACAACCAACATCTATCACCGAATAATCATTATCCAAATATTTGTTTAGCATACTGATACACATTGAAGTGGTTTCATGTGTTCCTGACCCAAAAGCCATACCAGGGTCAATTTCTATTATAACATCTTCATGAGTACTTTTCGTGTACTTTTCCCATGTTGGTTTAATTATTATATTATCTATTTTAAATGGCTTATAATATTTTTTCCAATTGTTTGCCCAGTCTTCATCATTTATGGTAGATGACTCTATCTTACCTGTACCAACATCTATATATTTATTTATATCAATTAACTTGTTTTTTATGATCTCTAACTTTTCTTCTATGTTTTCTTCATCTGACAAGTAAAATTTTACATAGGTATCATTATTATTATCAATGACACCTTCTTCAATATAATCGATAATAATTTCTTTTCTATCTTCACTAGAAAGAGTATTATCTACCACTTCTACACCTTGAATTCCTTGTTGAGTAAGCATATAGCTTACTGCTTCAATAGCTTCATTATTGATATAGACTTTGCACATGGTCCATTTCAATTCATTTACACATCCTTTAGTTTATCATTATGTAGCCTATATTAATCAAAGGCATCCATGACTTTATCATACCACTTTTTTTTCTTTCCGTCTTTAGTATCCTTAACATTTTCTCCAAAAGTAGAAGAAAATTCTTTTAGTAGTTCTTTTTGCTTTTCATTTAATTTCTTTGGAACTTCTACTACTACAGTTATATATTGGTCTCCTCTTATCTTGGAATTTCTGATATGAGGTACTCCTTTACCTTTTAATCTAAATCTGGTATGTGTTTGAGTTCCTTCTTTTATATCATATTTAACTTCACCATCAAGTGTAGGGACTTTAAGTTCTGCACCAAGTGCAGCCTGTACATAAGATATAGGAAGCGTATAATATATATCAACACCCTGTCTTTCGAAAAATTCATGAGGTTTTACATATACAGTAACCAATAAATCTCCTCTAGGTCCACCATTGGTACCTGGTTCACCTTTACCACTTAATCTTATACTTTGACCATTGTCTATACCAGCTGGAATATCTACAGCTATTTTCTTTTTCTTTCTGACATATCCTGTACCTCTACAAGATGTACATTTCTCTTTTATAACTTTTCCAGTTCCACCACAAGCATTACATGTTTTAACACTTGTTATGTTACCAAACATTGTTTGTTGATTGTATCTGACTTGACCTGCTCCTTTACAATGAGGACAAGTTTCTGCTGAAGTTCCTTTTTTAGCACCTGTACCTGAACATTCTTCACATGTTTCAGACACTATCATATCTATTTCTTTCTCTACACCAAATACGGCTTCTTTGAATTCTAGTGTAACAGAAGTTTTTAGACTTGCACCTTTAGTAGGAGCATTAGCACTTCTTCTTCTGCCTCCTCCACCACCAAAGAAATCACCGAAAATATCTCCAAATATGTCTCCCACATCAGAGAAATCAAAACCTCCAGCCGAAGCTCCACCTGCTCCGTTACTGAATGCTGCATGACCGAATTGGTCATAGCGTGATCGTTTTTGTGAATCACTTAATACTTCGTAAGCTTCTGTTGCCTCTTTAAATTTTTGCTCAGCAGATTTATCACCTGGGTTCATGTCAGGATGATATTTTTTAGCTAAATTTCTATACGCTTTTTTAACTTCAGCGTCAGTAGCATTTCTCCCAACACCTAATACCTCGTAATAGTCTCTCTTATCTGCCATTATACACACCTACCTCTTTTATGATTAATATTTGAATTATATATAAATTAATAGTTTTAAATTCACCACAATATATAATGTTGGACAACACTGTATACTCTGGTCAAAATATTACATTCAAGATTAAAATCTTCTAACGATTCCCCAACTAATATATATATTCTTTATAAAAGCCAAAGACCAATGTCTTTGGCTTTTTTACAACTTTATATTTTACACTTCTTTGAAGTCTGCGTCAACCACATCATCATCTTTATTTTGTTGTTCTTGTTCTGGTGCAGCTCCTTGTGCTCCAGGTCCTGCTGCCCCTGCAGCTCCTGCTTGTTGATATAACTTAGTTGATAACTCTGTGAAAACAGTCATTAATGCTTCTTTTGCAACTTTAATCTCTTCCACATTAGCATCTGTCATGTTTTCGATAGTTGATTTACCAAGTACTTCTTTTAACTTAGTAACTTCAGCTTCTACTTTTGCTTTTTCTGAAGCATCAACCTTATCACCTAAATCATTAAGAGTCTTTTCAGTTTGGAATACAAGTGAATCAGCTTCGTTTCTTACATCAATAGCTTCTTTTCTCTTCTTATCTTCTTCTTCAAAATTTTGAGCTTCGTCTACAGCTTTATTAATTTCATCATCTGATAGATTAGTACTAGCTGTAATTGTAATATGTTGTGATTTACCAGTTCCAAGATCCTTCGCTGTAACATTAACGATACCATTAGCATCAATATCAAAACTAACTTCTATTTGAGGAACACCTCTACGTGCTGGTGGAATTCCATCTAATTGGAATCTTCCGATTGTTTTGTTGTCTTTAGCGAATTCTCTTTCACCTTGAACTACGTGAATATCAACGGCTGGTTGGTTATCAGCAGCAGTTGAGAATACTTGACTTTTCTTAGTAGGTATTGTAGTATTTCTTTCAATCAATTTAGTAGCTACTCCACCTAATGTTTCTATACCTATTGATAATGGTGTTACATCAAGAAGTAAGATATCTCCAGCTCCTGCTTCTCCTGATAATTTACCACCTTGGATAGATGCTCCTATTGCAACACATTCGTCTGGATTGATTCCTTTGAATGGTTCTTTTCCTGTCAATTTATTTACTGCATCTTGTACAGCTGGAATACGTGTAGATCCACCAACTAATAATACTTTATCAAGTTCACTTGCAGCAAGTCCTGAATCTCTTAAAGCATTATTTACAGGACCCATTGTTTGTTGAACAAGATCAGCTGTTAATTCATCAAACTTAGCTCTTGTAAGAGTGATATCTAAATGTTTTGGTCCTTCTTGTGTAGCAGTGATGAATGGTAAATTAATGTTAGTTGTTGTTGCTGATGATAATTCTTTTTTAGCTTTTTCTGCTGCTTCTTTCAATCTTTGAACAGCCATTTTATCGTTAGTTAAATCTATACCATCTGATTTTTTGAATTCTTTAATTAAGTGATTCATTACACGCTCATCAAAGTCATCTCCACCAAGCTTATTATTACCACTTGTTGCTAATACTTCAATAACACCGTCTCCGATTTCAATGATAGATACATCAAATGTACCTCCACCAAGATCATAAACCATAATCTTTTGTTCATTCTCATTATCAAGACCATATGCTAAAGCTGCTGCTGTAGGTTCATTAATTATTCTCTTAACCTCAAGACCAGCAATTTTACCTGAATCTTTAGTCGCTTGTCTTTGACTATCTGTAAAGTATGCAGGAACTGTGATAACAGCTTCTGAAACTTTTTCACCTAAATAGCTTTCTGCATCTGCTTTCAATTTTTGTAATGTCATAGCAGAAATTTCTTGAGGTGAATATTTTTTATCATCAATATTTACTCGAAAATCAGTACCCATATGTCTTTTAATAGAAGCTACTGTTTTATCTGGGTTAGTGATCGCTTGTCTTTTAGCAGGTTCTCCTACTAATCTTTCTCCATTTTTGGTAAAAGCAACAACTGATGGTGTTGTTCTTACACCTTCTGCATTAGCAATTACAACTGGTTTTCCACCTTCCATAACTGCAACACATGAATTGGTTGTACCTAAGTCAATTCCAATTATTTTGCCCATTTTGTTTCCTCCTTCATATCAATATACTCGCCAAGATATAAATTACATATACTTAATTTAATTCATTACGAGATTATTATTCTTTAATAATATATATATAAGATGCACGATTATATAATCATACATTCTATATTTTAATTTAATTAACTACCTTAACCATACTATGTCGTAGAACTGAATCATTATACATATATCCTTTTTGGAATACTTCAGATACTATATTTTCACCTAAAGAATCGTCCTCTGCATGAGTTACGGCATGGTGAAAGTTAGGATCGAATTCTTTACCTTCCGCTTTTATTTCTTCTACTCCAATATCATTAAGAGTACTCATTAGCTGTTTAAAAATCAATTCTATTCCTTGAACAAAAGGAACTTCTTTTTGCTCTTCAGATACACTTTCAAGCGCACGCTGAAAATTATCAACAATCGGTAGTAATTTTTCTAATGTTTCTTTTGCTCCATTCTCATACATCATTGATTTTTCTCTAGTTGTTCTTTTTCTGAAATTATCAAATTCTGCCATTGTTCTCTGTAATTTGTCTACATACTCATTTACTTCCTTTTCCTTTTGCTTCAATTTTTTCTTCATATCATTTTCTCCAGTAGAGTCTTCTAATTTTTCATTATCAGCTTTTTCGGCATTTTCTTCTGAATTGTTTTCATTTTCTACTTCTTCTTGCCTTGATTCTTCTTGCTTTAGTTCTTCTTCTTTTTTATTTTTTTTTATCTTTTCTTCTGACTTAGTGTTCTCAGGAACCTTTTCATTAGCCACTATATAACCGCCTTTCTATTTTAAGTTATTAATAATTTCTTCCATTTTGGTCATTAAACAAGAAAGAGAGCCTATGGTATTTTCGTAATCCATCCGCTTAGGTCCTAATATGCCAATAAATCCAATATTTTCTTCACCAAGCTTATAAGCTGTAGTAATCAAACTACAGTCTTTCATTTCTTCAATGGCATTTTCATTACCAATAGTCACTTTTATGTTTACACCATTTTCCTCTAATACAGTATAAACCATATCTTTTAATGCTTGTTTTTCTTCAAGCTTGTGTATTAGATTTGTAGCTTTTGATATATCGTTGAATTCTGGAAATCTTAATATGTTTGTTGCACCAGATGTATATATCTCTGTGTCATCTACAGACTTTATAGTATCAAAAATTGCATCTAATACTTTATTAACAATTTCTGCGTTATTACCAGCAAAATTTTTAAGTTCTTGAATTAATGGTAAATTAATTTGTTCTAGTGTAAGTCCGTATAACTGCTCATTAAGTACAAAAGTCAATCTATTCAGCATAGTCTGATGTACTGGTTCATTTATATTGATCATATAATTTTTTATAATATTTCCATCGGTAACTATAACCGCTAATATTCTTTTATCTTGCACACCTATCAATTGTATGTTCTTTATCTTAGCCTTGTTAATCTGAGGTGATGAAACAATAGTAGCATAATTGGTTTCATTAGCTAATAGTCTAGCGATACTCTTCAATAAAGATTCTATCCTATCTACTCGTTGAAACAACTGCTCTATATACAAACCATTGTTGACTTCATCTTGATGAAGATTCATAAGTCTATCAACATATAGTCTATACCCTTTATCAGATGGAATTCTTCCTGCAGATGTATGAGGTTGCAAAATAAGGCCTAATTCTTCTAGATCAGACATCTCGTTTCTAATAGTCGCTGGACTGATTCCTAGATTATAATTCTTGGATATTGTTCTTGAACCTACGGGTTCTGCTGTATCAAGGTAATTTAAAATTATCGCTCTAAGAATTTTTACTTTTCTATCATTTAGTTCCATATTTGCACCACCTTTCAACTTGCTTCATAGCAAAAACAACAATCACTTATAAATAGGCTTAACCTTTTTAGTATTGTTAATATACAAGAGAAAAATTATACTTTGAATAAACAAATTAATTTATTTTTCTGTTAGCACTCTACTTCAATGAGTGCTAATGCTTGAAATAAAAATATCACTTGCAGATAGATTTGTCAAGTAATTTTATCAAATTTTAATTATTTTTTTTGATTGTAATATAATTGTAACATATAATTTTAAGCTTATCTAAGGGCTTTCAACTCTAAATTATTCAATTATAATTATCATTAACTCAAATTTCCCGCTTTTAATATAATGCAAACAAACAAAGGAATATAGATTAAGTTTGTATCAATCAAACAAAAACATAGCTAATGCATAATTACTAACGTCAATTCCTTTTCTAGTTAATTTCAACCTATATCCATTATTGGTAATAAGATTGTCTTTTACGAGTTCTTTTATAACACTTTTGTAGTAATAATCAATCTCATGTCCCCATCTATTATAAAAATCCAACTCATCAATACCATCCAATAATCTTAATCCTAGAAACATATATTCTTCAATAGCTGTCTTCTTATCAATTTTTTGAATGCTTTCTTTTATTTTTTCTCTTTCTCCGTTTGATTTAATATATTCATTCATATTAGAAATATTTTTATACCGAAATCCTTCGAAGAATGAGGAAGCCCCTAATCCCATTCCTATATATTCTTTTTCTATCCAATACACCTTATTATGATAACATTCTTTCCCCCCTAAAGCAAAATTAGAGATCTCATAATGTTTGTACCCACTTTTTTGCAATAGATTATCAATCAACCAGTACATAGCGCGTTCATCATCTTCGTCTGGTAGATTCAACTTATTATCCTTATACATTTTCGAGAAATTGGTACCTTCCTCGATTATCAAAGAATAATATGATATATGCTCAGGTCTAAGGTCAATTATAGATTTTAAATCATATTCTAAATCAGTCATCTTCTGGTTTGGTAATGCAAACATCATATCTACATTTATATTACTGAATTTATATTTTCTTAGTAAATCATAATTTAATAAGAATTCATCAAATGTATGAATTCTTCCTAATCTTTTCAGCAAATTATCATTACATGATTGCAAACCCAAGCTAATACGGTTAACTCCCGAATCTAAAACCCTTCCTATTTTATCTTCATTAAGAGTACCTGGATTAGCTTCAATTGTAATCTCTGCATTATTATCAATATTATAGTATAATTTTAATGCCTCAAATATACTTTCAATATCAGCGCAAGACAGAATAGACGGTGTTCCACCGCCTATAAATATGCTTTTAACCATATATTCTTTTGTCACTTCGCTATAGCTTTTTATCTCACTAATTAATGCTTGTACATATTCCTTCATGACACTTGCTTTATTATCAAATGATAAAAAATCACAATAGTTACACTTGCTTTTGCAAAAAGGAATATGAATATATAGACTAATATTTTTTTTCATAACAACACCTATTCATCTAATTTCAAAACACTCATAAAAGCTTGTTGTGGTACTTCTACATTACCCACTTGTCGCATTCTCTTCTTACCTTTTTTCTGCTTTTCAAGAAGTTTTCTTTTTCTTGAAATATCACCACCATAACATTTTGCAAGAACGTCTTTTCTCATCGCTTTAATTGTTTCTCTAGCAATAATTTTATTACCTACAGCAGCTTGAATCGGTATCTCAAATAGATGTCTTGGTATTTCTGTTTTTAATTTCTCAGCTATTTTTCTTCCTCTGTCATATGCTTTATCTGTATGAACAATAAATGATAATGCATCTACCACTTCTTTGTTGATTAATATATCAAGTTTTACTAAATCAGATTCTTTATAACCCACCAATTCGTAATCAAATGATGCATAACCTCTCGTTCTAGATTTGAGAGCATCAAAGAAATCATATATTATTTCATTAAGAGGCAATTCATAAGTCAGCATAGCTCTTGTTTCTTCAATATAATCCATACCAAAATATTCGCCACGTCTCTCTTGACACAATTCCATTACGGTTCCAATATAATCAGTTGGAACCATTATTTCTGCCTTTACTATAGGTTCTTCCATAGCTCTTATTTCAGAAACATCTGGTAAGTCAGTCGGATTAGCAAGTTCCATCACTTCACCATTAGTTCTGTATACTTTATATATAACACTTGGCGCAGTCGTAACTAAATCAAGGTTATACTCTCTTTCTAAACGCTCTTGAATTATTTCAAGATGTAAGAGTCCTAAGAAACCACATCTAAATCCGAATCCAAGTGCCACTGATGTTTCTGGTTCAAAATTAAGCGCTGCATCATTTAATTTTAATTTATCTAGAGCATCACGTAAATCTTGATATTTAGAACCATCGGCTGGATATAATCCGCAAAATACCATTGGATTAACATTCTTATACCCTGGTAACGGTTCATCTATTGGATTATCAGCATCCGTGATGGTATCACCAACTTTGGTATCTTGAACATTTTTAATACTTGCAGTAATATAACCTACAGTACCTGCCTGTAAACATTCAGCAGGGATGAATTGTCCTGGACCGAAATAACCTACTTCAACTACTTCAAACTCTTTTTCAGTAGCCATCATACGTATTTTCATGCCTTTTTTAACAGTTCCTTCTTTCACCCTACAAAATACTATAACTCCTCTATAAGAATCGTATAGAGAGTCAAATATCAATGCTTTTAGGGGTGCATTCACATCTCCTACAGGCGCAGGTACATCTGATACAATCTTTTCTAGAACATCTTCAATGTTAATACCTTCTTTTGCAGAAATAAGAGGTGCATCTTCAGCCTCTAGCCCTATTACATCTTCTACTTCTGCTTTTACCCTATCAGGCTCTGCACTTGGAAGGTCAATTTTATTAATAACCGTTACAATTTCAAGATCATGTTCTAATGCTAAATAAACATTAGCCAATGTCTGAGCTTCAATTCCTTGAGCTGCATCAACAACTAATACCGCACCTTCACATGCTGCTAAACTTCTAGATACCTCATAATTGAAATCTACATGTCCTGGTGTATCTATAAGATTAAAAATATATTCTTCACCATTTTGGGCTTTATATATTAACCTAACAGATTGGGCTTTTATCGTAATACCTCTTTCACGTTCCAGTTCCATGTTATCTAGAACTTGTGCCTGCATCTCTCTTGCAGTAAGTAATCCTGTTAATTGAATAATTCTATCTGCTAGTGTAGATTTACCATGATCAATATGCGCTATTATACAAAAATTTCTTATATTATCCTGTTTAAATTCTGCCATAGACCAACATCCTCCTTAGTCCATTTTCTGTTGGTTATTATAGCATATCTATACACACTTTAGCAACAATAGAATATATCTCGCGCTATTTTATGACTTCATATAAAATTTTTGCCAAAGGTTCCATGGCATTCATTGCCTCAGAAACTGTATTAGTCTGTGCTCCTACTTCAACAAACAAAGATTTTGGTTTTAGATGTAAATTATATCTATAACCCCTAAGATATATTTTCCTAGTAAAATTGGGATATAACTCCCCAGCTTTTAGTTGCATCTGAAAACTAAATGCCATATTATCTGTAACATACTTATTGGGCATTACCGAATACAATGCCAACCCATTAAAAAACATTATTTTGGCTGTTTGTTTGCCATCAATATTGTTTACTAATCTCACATTTCCATTAACTCCATCTCTATGTATATCTATCAATACTTCTATAGATGGATTTTCTTTAATTAACTCTTTAAGTGGTGCTTCTATTCTCTGATATGCTTCATCTCTATCCAATTTTCCATTGACGATATCATATTCTTTCCTATGATGTAAAACCTCTATATTATATTTTTCTTCTAGGATACGTACCAATTCATCTCCTACTCCTACAACAGTATCCTCTTTTTTACCTTTTACACTATCCACAAAGCTCTCTTGAGAGTGAGTATGATATATTAATATCTTTGGTCCATCCTCATTCATATTAATGGACATATCTTTACTTAAAAATTCCTCAACCGGGAAATTAGCTTTTGTAGGATTGATACTTGGATCAAAAGTATATAAGTTAGTTTTTAGAAATGAAAAATTATTAAGTTGTTCCATTGAATAGTTAGTAGGATTAACCACTGGAGTTTGTTGCTCTAACGTATGTGAAGAAAAAAAGCTTTCATCTTTATCATATTGTTCTAACTCATTTTGAAATGTTTCCTTTTTCTGGTCAAGCTTAGGATAGTTTTCTGAAGCTGTTGCATAAGAGGAATCATCATTCTTCATTACAAAAGAGATAAGAGGAATATTGTAACCATATAGTGCTTCAACTTTATTATAATTCTCTATCTCAAGGTTCGTTTTAGTATCGCTATCCAAATAATATTCTACTGAAGGGTTAACAGAATGAATTAAACTAGTGAAAAATGAAGAATCTATGTCTGAAAAAACCAGATTTTTAAAGCTTATGATTTCATTTGTGAAATACATGCCAAACAATTTTATTATGATTATGATGGATAGCACTATTAATACTGCCATATAAACAAGTGAAGCCTTCTTATTTTTTCTAATTGAATATGCTTTGTTCATTATATCACCCTTATCTATGATGGACAGTTATATAAAAAGATCATAAACATGTCCTTATTATTTTATATCTTATAAAAATATATTTTTGGACAGGGCAATTTATTACTAAAAACTGTGAGGAATATTATAAACTGTATTAATGGATAATTAGAAAATAGCGATTAAAATTAGCAGTCTATAGGGTAATAGTGATATCTCATAGTAATTTTTAGAAAAGATAGGATGAGAAATTTTATTTTGGGCTAACGGAAATATGCGTAGTGATAAATAGTTAGTTTTACTTCGCCTTACTCCTAAAGGACCGGTCTTCGTAAAACTAACTATTTATCCCACCCAACTGCCGAACCTCTATGTACAAATTAATTACTAATAAATTATTATTTAAATTTTACTTATAAGGATAAGCTTTAGAACAAAAGAGGCTACGCCTCATAAAAGATTTCAAGGAAAATAGAGAGTAGGACTTTCCTATTTAACAAGAAATATTACTATTTAACTATGATTTTTAGCATAGTTCTTAACATACCATTTTGGTATATACGTTTGAAAGTTATCATACCATTTCAAAACATTTTGAGCCTGATTAATCATCACATTAATTTCAGTTTGTCCAAATGGAATAGCCCAAGGAATAGATGAAAGTTGATTACTTCCAATGTATAATGCCATGAGCCTAAAAAAAGTATCTGGTACATCATTATCAAAGTAACCATTTATACGTCCAGAAGCAAATAGGTTACTAATATCTGCACACCAAGTAATACGGTTAAATTCTTCCCAAGGATCGCCGAAATCAACTCTATTAAAGTCAATTATTCCTATTTTTGAATGTTCTGTAACTATCATATTCCCAACATGATAATCGCCATGTTGTAAAGATTGTTTTCGTTCTTCTAAGAGGTATCTGTTTTGATTGATATACTTTATTATATTATCTGAACCTTGAAATTTAATTTCACAGGATTCATAATTTCTAATATTTCGGTCAATTTTCTTATTGAATCGTTCTGACCATGATAATTGACCTTCAGGTGCAGGAATTTGATGTATCTTCCTTAATATTTTACCTGTTTCAAAACCAAGATTGTATTTTTCCATGTCTGTTAATGAAGGAAGAACTGTTTCAGCGTCTTTCCCATTAATCCATGTAAGAAGAGTATAAACATCTTGGTCTTTATTGCATGTACCAAAATCTATTGGTCTAGATATTAAAATATCTAGTTCATCAAGCTGATTCATTATATCATATTCTTTTTTTCTACGTTCATATTGTGTAATATCTGAAACTCGTAACAATAAACGTGTACCATTCTGTGTTTCTATGTAATATTTTTTATCATTTGACCAGCCTTTGTTAACTAATTCAATTTTATTCCAAGAACAAGAATTAGGTATTTCACTAAATGCTATATTCATCCTTAAGCCCCCTTGTTTATTGTATTGATAGATTTAATGTTATCAGACTATTTATTATTATACAAGAAAAAACAGACTGTCCTTAATAGATATTATCTAATATCTATAATCCATCTATATAGGGAAAGCTTATAAAGTGTTACTCTCACGCTGACCGACCGCTTCATAGGGTAAGACAAGTAATTGTAACACTTTATACTAACTTTTTAGTTCCTACAACCTATGATAAAAACTTAGTAATCTCATCAAACTCCAAATTAGGCTGAAGCATTATATTCAACGCTGAAGCTATAATATTACTTAACCTTTTAATAACTGCGTCAATTTCCTTAGGGGTAACAAACAAATTCCCAACATAAGGATAGAGAACCTCTTTAATCAACTGATACTTCTCCTGTTCATTAAAGCTATTGATCATATCAACTATATCCGTATTTTCCTTCGCCTGTTTTTTCATTTCAATCAACAGTTCTTCCATAGTATCATTAACTATAGTAGCTGCATCTACCACCGTAGGAACACCAATAGCTATTACTGGCACACCAAGAGACTCTTCAGTAAGTCCTTTTCTTCTATTACCTACTCCTGATCCGGGATGAACACCTGTATCCGCTATCTGTATTGTTGAATTGACTCTCGTTGTTCTTCTTGAAGCTAGAGCATCTATAGCTATAATCAAATTGGGTTTTATTTTATTGACAATACCCTGAATTATTTCAAATGTTTCCATACCTGTCTGACCCATAACTCCTGGAATTATTGCACTAACTTTATTAAGTCCATCATCTTCATCTGGCTCTCCGAATTCCTTAAATAAATGTCTAGTGACCAAAACATTAGATACTGCTCTTGGACCAAGGGAGTCAGGTGTAACGTCTCTATTTCCAAGCCCTACAATCAGTACTGTGGTATCTTTATCGACTTTAGCTAAATCACCTAATTGCTTAGCTAATTCTCTAACTATTTCCTCATGAGCTTCTGGTGCATTCTGTTTCATCAATTCACATTCCATCGTAATATAACTACCTATTGGTTTATTCAATGATTTAGCACCATGATCATCAAGAATATTTACTCTTGTAACGGACAAATCAATATCTTCAAGTTCATCCACAACAACTTCAATACCTTTTATCTCTGTTTCTTCCTCACTAACCATTTCCCTTGCTTCAATAGCTAAGTCTGTTCTAACATTATATTTCTCTTCTACTTTATTCAATTTATCTTCACTGCTATTATTCATCTAAATATTTCCCTTCTAAATTATTAAATACTATTTAAAAAATATTTTTTCCAATTATTTTATATATATTCATTGACTTATATCCTATTATATATTAAAATACAAGGGTATGTTTATGTGCGATATTTATTTTAAAGTCCAAAAAGACTTAAGATCATTAAATTTGATCTACAAATAAATGTTTAGTTTCCTAATTCCCACTGCGAAACAAAAATATTTATAAAAATTTTGGAGGTTATTTCATTGGCAAATATTAAATCAGCAAAAAAAAGAATTAAAGTTACAGAAACAAAAACTAATAGAAATAAAGCAATAAAATCAAGAGTTAAGACAGAAACTAAAAAAGTTTTAGCTGCTGTTGAATCCGGAGATAAATCAGCTGCTGAAAAACAATTACTAGTAGCAATTTCTTATATTGATAAAGCTAAATTAAAAGGTGTTTATCACAAGAAAACTGCTTCAAGAAAAGTTTCTCGCTTAACTAAAGCCGTAAATAACGCATAAATCAAAAGCCGTACAATTGTACGGCTCTTTTATTTTTTATAGACTAACGGACAGATCTACTATGCATAGCCTCTTTTGTTCAAGTATATCAACTATATTTCATAATAATGACTTCTACACCTATCTTAGCATCTATTTTCCCAATTTTAATACCGCTATCTGTTTCTAGACAATCATTTAGTGCTTGTTTCAGATGATCTATTGACATATTTTTACCTTGACGTAGACATTCCCTTACGATAAATGGTGCTAATTTTATTCTACTTCCTATCTCTCGCTCACTCAAACCTTTTTTTTGCAGTAATTTACTCTGTAATATCAATCTGAATTGACGTATTAACATAAATAATATTCTTCCTGGCGGCTCTTTAGCTGTAATCATATCATGATACAATAGAACTGCTCTTTCTCTTCTATTCTGTCCCATAGCACTAACTAATTCGAAAATTTTGTTCTCAATACTTCTTGTACATATTTCATCAATTGAATCCTTAGTTATAATATCTTCATCCATACAGAACATGGCGAGCTTTTCTATTTCATTATCTATATTTGTCATATCTGTTCCTACTACTTTTAGGAAATGTATTGCTGTACTTCTTTCAATTTTTTTCCCAAAGGTATGAAATTTCTGAGCTATCCATTTCACCAAATCATTCTCTGATAATTTACTGAAATTAACCGCATATCCGTTTTTATTGATTACTTTATACAACTTACTTCTCTTATCAATATCTTCTTCTAAAAAAATCACCGTAGTTGATTCTGGAATATCAGTAATTCTTTCTGCTATAGTTGTGGAATTACTACTCTTACCTTTACATAGTTTTGCATAACTTACCACAATTACTCTCCTGCTTGCAAAAAAAGGTAGTGTTTCGATTGTATTGAAAAATTTATCTATGTTCATACTGCTTTTATCAAAATAATCATAATTCATGGTTTTATCAGTATCAGCCAACAATCCATCTATTAACTTGTTCAGATACATATCCAACAGATACTTTTCTTCACCGTAAAACAGATATATATTATGATATTCATTGTTTTGTAGTTGTTTTTTTAAACCTTTCATATTCTACTCCTAAAATTCATTTTACTTTATAAACATATGTCTATTACTGTAATATGTACTGAGACCTATATTATTTCCATCAGTTTTTATAGTAATGGCACCATCCCAAGCTGTATTGAAAATGGGTATATCATATTTTTCATACCTATCTAGTATCTCTTTATGTGGATGTCCAAATTTATTGTTTCTTCCAGAACTAATTACAGCAACCTTAGGTATAACATTTTTAATAAACTCTTCCGTTGAAGAAGTATTAGAGCCATGATGTGGCACTTTCATTATATCACTGTTTAAATAATCTGTATATTTATAGTTAATTTTTTGTTCTTCTTGCTTTTCTATATCACCTGTGAATAATTCATTAAAAGACTTATACTTTAGATTTAGTACCAAAGAATAAGCATTGTTATTAGGAAATTCTTTTATTTCATCAATCGGATATAAAGCTTCAAAATTAATATATCTATCTCTTATGATATCATTTTCTTTTAGGTAAACAACATTTATTTTTTTCTTGGATGCCTTATTTATGAGTTCCTCTAATAATATATCTTCTTCCTTCTTATGTTTATAAGCATAAGGTACAATAATATTTTTTATTTTAAAATAGTCTATAAGTTCTATCAGTCCACCAACGTGGTCTCTATCACTATGTGTCATTATGAGACAATCTATTTTACTGATACCATTATATTTCAGATATGGCTTTAATATATAATATCCTGTATCTCTATCCGTGGTCTTCTTTCTTTGATTACCTCCACCATCAATAACATATACTTTCCTATCAGGTGAAATCACCACAGCACTATCACCTTGACCTATATCTAAATGAACTATTTTAAGAGGTTTTTTGATAATGTAATCAGCAAAATTTATGATAAGCAATCCACACACTGTTATAATAATATACTTTTTGATTACTTGCTTATTAAATCTTTCATTAGCAAGTAATGCCATTAGAATCAATATTACAATATACAGTATAAGGCTTATGGACTTCGGTTTACCTATAGTAATTGTATTGAACGGAAGATACTTAACTAAATTACAGCAGAAGTCATAGAAATTAAGTATATAAAAAACTATCCCAGAACATATTTTGCCTATGAAAACAGAAAAAAATCCACCGACAAGTCCTATGAAGCCAAATAATACAACAATCGACATAAGTGGTACTACTAATATATTGACCAATACAGAATAAATATGTATCTCGTAATAATTCAGAAGCATCACAGGCATAGTACCCAGTGTTGCCGCTAGGCTCACATTAAAAGTCGATATAATACCATTATTGGTTTTATTATATATTTGATTAAGTACTGGTGCGATTGTAATTATACCTATAACAGCTGAAAAAGACAACAAGAAACCTGTATCCCACAAATTATATGGATTAATCGTTAATAAAATAATTGCAGCTGTAGAAATTGATGAGTATATATCATATGTTCTTCCAAAATAATAAGCTAAGAGAATGATAGAAAGCATAATTACAGCTCTAACAGTCGAAACACTTGCTCCAGTTAAAATACAATACGATACTAAAAAAATAATTGTAATTATTACCCCTTTTTTCCTTGATAACAACAAACATATGAATCTATAGAATCCATAGCCTAAGATTGCTATATGTAGACCAGATATAGCAAGAACATGAGATATACCTGACTCAGCATATATCTTTTTAGTATCTACTGATAAATAAGATTTATCTCCTAATATCATAGCTTTCATTAAATTGGCTTGTTCATTAGGCAATATCCTATCAAATATTTCAATAGCTTCGTTCTTGAAATCAAATAACATTCTCTTAATAGAATATTTTAAACCAGGTAACATTTTCTTACTAGTTATTATTTCATAATCAGAGAGAAATAATTTATATTTAATCTCTCTCACTCTATAATATTTTTCTTCATTAAATTGCCCTTGGTTAGTTGGTTCTGCCAATTTGTTCAAATCACCAATAACAACAATATGATCCCCGATATTTATATCTGTTGTCTTATTATCATATACTTTCAGAATAGTGTTTTCATTATATACCACATTGTTTATTGTAATTTCATCAGCAGATAAAACAAACTCAATTTTATCCTCCATACAAGATAATGAATCAACATATCCTTCTGCTTTACATGAAATGCTATCATCAAAAAGGTCATCTATATCATTATTCCTAAAATCCATGTGATTACATATATTTGTGTATGCAAATAAGCATATGAATGGAAAAAATAGAATAGTTCTCCATAAATACGTCTTATATAAGAGTACTGATACTACAATTGAAAGAACAAAGAATGCTATAATAAGCAACCAATTACTGACATAATATCCTACAATCAATCCAACTAAATAAAAGAAGCAAATAAATAATGCAGGTCTTTTCATAAAAGTTCTCCCCAAAAAGCCCCTCTCAACTACTAACCTTAGTATAATAAAAATTTTCCACCTCCCTTATTGTAGAGAAGTGGAAAACACTATTTTTCTTTATTATCTATAACTAGATCTAGATTTCTTTCAAACAATATATTGAATTGTAAATGTCCTTTGAAGAGTTCTTCTTTTTCCCCTTCAATCAAAAATTGTACTTTATTGATATCTGGAAGTTCTGTTAATGTATTCACTATTGAATAAATAGTGAGTAATTCACCAGTAGACCCACCTTCATGCTTGGATTTAAATTCTTTACTGAAATCTACATAGCATACACCTTCACTTACAGATGTATTGATAACTTTAGTTTCGGTAGGTATAGTTCTAACTTCTTCCTCAGTTAATGGTAAATTTATTAATAAATTCAAAACCATTTTCTCTAAAGGTTCATTAGGATCAACTTGTACTTCAACTTCTTTAGGAACTAATCCAGTACCTTCTGCATCAGAAAAATATAATAACACTTTTCTTGTTGTAATATTTTCATTTTCCGGATCATCAAACACTAATTGATCCTTTCCAATAGGTCCGATAGCTTTACCATCTGGTCCTTTTAATGGTACTCCTTCAACATAAATCTCTACCTTATCGATAGAATCTAATTCTGTAAGTGAAGAAATCAACGATACACGACAAATGTTTTCTTCAACCGTGTCAAGTAACGAATATTCTTTTGATAGATTTATTATTAAATTAGGTTCGTCCAATATCACTTCTAATAACTTTATATTAGAAGGTACAGTACTTACTGTTTCTACATCATCTTCAATACCATTTTGTAAAAGTTCAAATATTTCTTTCACCATATCCTCAACACTAACACTAGATATGCTAACTTCTTTGGATATCCATGAATTATTCTTTTTGTTTGTTAAAACTATTTTGGTGTTTTTCTCACTAGATTCAACATTAACATTGTCAGATTTAGTTCCACAACCTGTTAAAACGATAATAAGAAAAACATACAAAATACTGAATTTCAATATTTTCCCCAATTTGTAACACCTCCAACGAAATAAGCTCTTAGATTTATATATTTTCATGTATTGGTCTTTTTAGTGGTATACTAACTTCAAAAGTTGTTCCACTTCCTAGTTCACTACTACACCTTATAAATCCTTGATGCATAAGTATAGCTTGGTGTGTAATAGACAATCCAAGCCCTGTACCCCCTGTTTCCCTCGAACGTGTTTTATCAACTCTATAAAATCTTTGAAAAATTTTATTGATGCTTTCTTCTGGTATACCTATTCCAGTATCTTTAACTAATACCTGTGCGTTTTTGTAATCGGAATTAAGTGTAACTTTTATAGTCCCATATTCTTTATTATACTTTATACCATTTTCTATAAGATTAGTCAATGCCAATGAGATTTTAGTCTTATCAACTTCAGCTATAACTTCTCTATAACTTTCAAAAACCATCTCTACACCTTTAATATCAGCTAAAGGCTTCAATCTTTTCAATATTGATTCAATGAGCAAGTTAAGATTAGTTTCACTGATAGTTAACTCATTATCATTTTTATCCAATGTCACCATAGTAAGTAAATCGTTTATTATTGTAGTCTCTCGCTCAATCTCATTACTAATATCCTCAAAGAATTCTTTATATAATTCTTTTGGAGCATCAGGTTGCATTAATAACGATTCCGCTAATACTTTTACTGAACTTAGGGGTGTCTTCAATTCATGTGACACGTTAGCTACAAATTGCTGCCTGCCTTCGTCAACCTGTTCCAACTTATCAGTCATATGATTAAATGCAGTTCCAATTTCCTCAATTTCGTTATTCCCTTTAATGTCAATTTTTTCATCCACATTTCCATCAGTAATTTTATTAATGCTTATTAACAATTTCTTAAAGGGCTTCGTTATGAGTCCTGAGAAATTATAACTCAATGTTAGTATTAGAATCAACATTGCTAATATAATCAGGTACGAAATGCTTTTCAAGCTATTAATAGAATTATTGATACCATCGTATGAATTTGTTAATATTATAGCTCCGTATACTTCATCCTTTTTTTCATCTTTTATAGGTGTTATTACTTTCGCTATATTCATATTCTTTTTGAATGACGAACTGCTTTTACCTTTTAATGCATCAATTACTTCTTGCGTTGCATATGCCTTACCAGTATCAATTCCATTAGAATCATACTTCACTGTGCTTCTAGAGTCAAGTATTATTATTCTTTCATAATCTTGACTCCCAATTACACTCACATAGTCTTTGATCCCTGAACTATCACTAATAAATCCTCTAACCATCAAATTAGTAGATATTATATTGGCTTGTCTAAACATAGACCTTGAATTTTCACTTACATAATATTTTTCTAAAGAGTTAATTAATATGTTAGTTAATAGGATCAGTGGTATGATACTTACGATTACATATGATATAAATATCTTAGCCCTTATGCTATTAAATATTTTTCTTGTTCTGATAATAATAACCAACACCCCACTTAGTATGAATGAACTTAGGCTCGCTTGGATTTGGCTCTACTTTTTCTCTAAGTCTTCTTACGTGTACGTCCACCGTTCTTACATCACCAGGGTAATCATATCCCCAAACTATATTTAGTAGATTCTCTCTACTATATACTTTATTCGGGTGCTTACTAAAAAGTTCAAGTAAATCAAATTCCTTCGCTGTCAAATTAATTTCTTCATTGTTAATAAAGACTCTTCTGCTCTCACAGTCAATTTTTAGTTCTCCAGAATTAATAACAGTTTCAGAGTCACCATTATATTCAGTTTTAATTCTTCTAAGAACTGCTTTCATTCTAGCTTTCAGCTCAAGTATGTTGAATGGCTTAGTCATGTAATCATCTGCACCATATTCTAGTCCAAGAATTTTGTCCATATCTTCACCTTTTGCCGTTAACATGATTATAGGCATATTGGAAAACTCTCTAATCTGCCTACATACAGATAGCCCATCAATTTTAGGTAACATGACATCTAATATAATAAGATCATAAACATTTGTTTTAGCTAAATCAAAAGCTTCCTGCCCGTCATAAGCAACATCCACTATCATGTCTTCCTGTTCAAGACTAAATTTTATACCCTTTACTATTAATTTTTCATCATCCACCACTAATATCCTTTTAGACATAGCAGACACCTCACTTTACAATAATCGAATCCTTTATTTTATTAAAAGACCCTTCTTTTATACCACTTACTTTCATAATATCTTCAATTATTTCAAAATCACCGTGTTCTTCTCTATACTTAATAATAAGTTTTGCACGTGATTCACCAATACCTGAAAGAGTCGTCAATCTTTCTACTGATGCAGTATTAATATTTACTAATGTTCCCTCTACATCATCAGTGCTAAATTCTCCAGTTTCTATTTCTTCTTTGCTAGGAAAAATTATCTGTTCACCATCTTTTACTATTCTAGCTAGATTAACATAATCTGTAGCAGCATCATCAGTCAAACCACCTGCCAATTCAACTACTTCATAAACCCTTGAGTCCTCATCAGTTTCATAGACTCCTTCGTTTACTACTTCACCACAAATATGTACAATAATGGTATTTGCTAATTCCTCACTGCCATCGGTATTGTTTCCAGTATTTTCTTCAGCGCTAGTATCTTCAGCCTCAATATTACTATTATCACCTACATCTTCACTTGCATCTATAGTGACATCATTAGATTGAACATAATATATACCAACTACCATTACCAGCAATATAAATAAACCGTAAAACCATTTGTTCTTCATAATTATATCTCTCCATCCAAAATCATATTATACTCTAGTTAAATTTCAATAATTAAAGTAAATAAGTATAGAGCTAAATATAATTATGAATCCCCTCTAATTTATTTAGTATTTTCTCTTTATTCTTGTCCCATAATCGATAATATATCTATTATATTCCTTATCCATAAGAGATGAACTAAATAAAAAATCTGCTGTAGCTACATTTGATGCTACTGGTATATCATATAGAACAGCAATCCTAAGTAATGCTTTTACATCAGGATCATGTGGCTGTGCTTCTAATGGATCCCAGAAGAAAACAAGAAAATCAATATCATTTTCAATAATTCTAGCCCCTATCTGCATGTCACCACCCAAAGGTCCACTTTTATATCTTCTTACGGGTAAGTTGGTTTCTTTTGCTATTATACCACCTGTTGTTCCAGTTGCATACAAAAAATGTTTTGATAATACTGATTTGTTTTTTGTAACCCATTCTATCAAATCTTTTTTTCTATTATCGTGAGCTACTAATGCTATATGTTTTTGTTTCCCCATTTTAACTTGGAACATATGTTTTCCTCCTAAATAAGATTTATTTTTTAAAGTTTTACCTATATACACTGAATTTAACATTAATATTATAATTTATAACTTAACATAATTCAACATATAATCTTAAGTATTAATATATACCTTACTATTCATTGTACATAAAATCCAATAAATTTACAATGCATTTAATATAAATATAACAATTAATTATGTAATATCATCAATCTAGTGTGGTATAATAAATACATCAAATAAATTTTAATAATTCTAAAGATAAATATCTAAATAGTAAATGGAGTGAAAGACATGATAAATAATGGATTTGTTAGAGTCGCTTCTGCTTCTCCTACAATAAAAGTTGCAGACGTGGATTTTAATACTAATGAAATAATCAAACTAATAGATGATGCAGTTAACAAAAATGTATCAATTCTTGTTTTACCTGAATTGTGTATTACAGGTTATACATGCGCCGACCTTTTTTTCCAAGAACCTTTAATAAGAAAGAGCATAGAAAAATTGATTTTACTGAAAAAATATTCTACTGGTAAAGAAATTCTTTTTGTGGTTGGTATCCCAATTAAATATAAAAACGCATTATATAACTGTGCTGCAACAATCTCCAATGGTAAAATCTTAGGTGTCGTACCCAAGACTTATATACCCAATTATAATGAGTTCTATGAGCAAAGATGGTTTTCATCCTCAGAAACCATAACTAATGATAAAATAATTATTGACGGTGAAGACGTTCCTTTTGGGTCTTCTATTCTATTTAAACATACTAGATATGAAGATCTATGTATAGGTATAGACATATGTGAAGATCTCTGGTCTCCATTACCACCTAGTACAGTACATGCAATCAATGGAGCAACTATTATACTTAATCCATCTGCTAGTAATGACTTAGTAGGTAAAAGTTCGTATAGAAAAGCTTTAGTATCATCTCAATCAGCAAAAACTATCACATCTTATGTATATTCTTCTGCAGGTTTTGGTGAATCTACTACGGATGTTGTTTTCAGTGGACATTGCCTAATATATGAAAATGGTACGAAATTAAAAGAAAACAAAAGATTCCAATTGGAATCAAATCTAATATATTCTGATATTGATATAGAAAAATTAATGGCTGATAGGATTAAAATGACTAGCTATTCTAATCACTTAACCTCTCGTTTTGATTTACAATATCAAATTGTACCATTTGACTTGAATATCATGCAAGATAAAATTGATAGATATATAGACCCTCAGCCTTTTGTTCCAAATAACCAGAAAAAAAGAAGTAAAAGATGCGAGGAAATTTTTTCTATCCAAACATTGGGACTAGCTAAAAGAATCAAACATATTGGATGTGAAAAAGTAGTTGTAGGTATTTCGGGTGGTTTGGATTCAACTCTTGCTTTGCTGGTATGTACTATGACATATGACTTATTGGGTAAAGACAGGAAAAATATAATAGGTGTCACAATGCCAGGTTTCGGAACAACCGATAGAACTTATAATAATGCCATATCCTTAATGAATCACCTTGGTGTAACAATTAAGGAAATATCAATTAAGCAATCTTGCCTTGTTCACTTTAAAGATATAGGACATGACCCTACTAACCATAGTACTACTTATGAGAATGTACAAGCTAGAGAAAGAACACAAATATTGATGGATCTATCTAATAAATTGAATGGTATCGTAATCGGTACAGGAGATCTATCAGAAATGGCTCTAGGTTGGGCAACCTATAACGGAGATCATATGTCTATGTATTCTGTTAACACTACTATCCCTAAAACGCTAGTAAGATATCTTGTCAAATGGATAAGTGATTATAAGGTTGGTGAAAATGCTAAAGCAGTTTTAATGGATATATTGGACACACCTGTCAGTCCAGAACTTCTACCTCCCGATAAAAACACAGGAAAGATTAAGCAAAAAACAGAAGAAGTAGTCGGTCCATATGAATTACATGATTTCTTCTTATATAATATGTTAAGATTTGGTTTTTCTCCTACAAAAGTATACAGATTAGCTCTACAAGCTTTTGACGGTAAATATTCTTGTGATACTATCAAAAAATGGATAAATACTTTTTATAAAAGGTTTTTCATGCAACAATTCAAACGTTCTTGTATACCAGATGGACCAAAAGTAGGTTCAATTTGCTTATCTCCAAGAGGAGATCTAAGAATGCCTAGTGACGCGGTATCTAAGATTTGGTTAGAAGAAATAGAACAATTATAGTCATTAGAATATACAAGAAGTTATTTATTCATATCTAAAATATAAGATTAATTTTTATATAGAAGTATAATCTACCCCAATATAAAAAGAAGTTATTAGCATTATGCTCCTAGCTTCTTTTTATATCTCTTATTCATTTAATTGGTTATTTTTACATTAGAATAGCTTATATCATAATCAATGTTAAGAATTATAGGATTATCTTCTGGTATGCTATCTTCAGAGATACTTTCATCCAAATTACTAGATTTTTTATCTCCATTCAATATCACTTTCCAACCTTCAGGAACTTTTATCTTTACATTGCTGAATAGGATCAGTAATTTGATTGATGCTTCAGTAATATCCAAATCAGTAAAATCTATACTAGCATCACTAAATGCAATTGCTGTATCTTTAATATCATCTTCTGTATCAAATTTGATTTCTTCGTTATTAAATAGAGTAAGCTTATCGTATGATTTACTTATGTTCTTCAATTTCTTTAATACAAAAATTGCTCCTCCAGTAATTAAAACCCCGATAATCAATAAAAATCTCCCAAAACCTTTTCTCTTCTTCATATGTATCCCCCTTTTATTTTTTGGCCTTATTTAATTATGAATCTTTCTATCATGAATGTCAAACATAATTACATTTTTATACATATTATATTTTGTTGTTATATAACACTTCAGGTATATTAATAAAATATATCCTTTAAATGTTAATCCCATTTGAATAAAATTATACCCCCTATCATAATAGCTACAGCAATCATTTTTCTCCATTGAAAAGCTACTTGATCAGTTCCAAAAATACCTAATAATTCAATCAAATAAGCAATTATCAATTGAGCTATCAGTATCAGCATAACAGCATAGGCAGGACCTAATGCAGACATACCTTTTACGACTCCAAATATTATGAAAGCTCCCAAAATACCACCGGTAAGGTACCATTTGCTATCTACCTTCAATAAATCTGCAAAGCTTTGTCTCCCAGTAAAGAACCATGCTGATATACAAACCAAAAATCCTGTTATCTGTACAAATGAGTTGGTTACCCATATTGAGGAACTCTCCGTAACTCTAGTATCAAAAACACCTTGGACACTCATAAGTGCCCCTGCAACTATAGCTAATATAATACCCATCATTTATCACCTTTCTCATGAAAATTACTCTTCAAGAGCTTTTAGATTTATTATTACACTGATTGGTATTTATATTCAAAAGAGAAAGTAGAACTTTCCTAATTTAATATAAAATGAGCTATTGCACTTATAACTTAGTACAACAGCTCAAGAATATCATTATATCTAATTTTCACTTAATTTTTTATCAATAGCTTTAGCCGCTTTTTTTCCTGCTCCCATTGCAAGAATAACAGTTGCGGCTCCTGTAACAGCATCTCCACCTGCATATACATTATCTATAGTAGTTTCCATAGTATCTTCATTAACTATAATACAACCTCTTTTGTTAACATCAAGTCCTTCTGTTGTATTCCTAAGTAAAGGATTAGGTGTTTGACCAATAGCTACAACAACAATATCTACATCCATAACTTCTTCGCTACCTTCTATTGGCTGTGGTCTTCTTCTACCACTTTCATCTGGTTCACCCAACTCCATTTTAATGCATTTCATGCCAGTAACATGTCCATCTTCACCAAGTATCTCTACTGGATTTTTTAGTAGATCAAATATAATCTGTTCTTGTTCTGCATGATGTACTTCTTCAATTCTTGCAGGTAGTTCCTCTTTACTTCTTCTATACACTATCTTAACTTCTTTAGCTCCAAGTCTTTTAGCGGTTCTGGCTGCATCCATAGCAACATTACCACCACCTATGACAGCAACTCTCTCACCTATCTTCACTGGTGTAGGACTGTTAGGGAAATCATAAGCTTTCATAAGGTTGACTCTTGTAAGGAACTCATTAGCTGAGTATACTCCATTAAGATTTTCACCTTCTATATTCATGAATCTTGGAAGTCCTGCACCACTACCTACGAATACAGCTTGAAATCCTTCTTCTTCAAATAATTCGTCAATAGTGATTGATTTACCTACAATTACATTTTTTTCAACTTTTACACCTAGATCAGTAACACTTTTCAACTCTGTCTGAACTAAATCTTTTGGCAAACGGAACTCAGGTATACCATACATGAGTACCCCTCCAAGTTGATGAAGTGCTTCAAAAATAGTTACTTGGTAACCTTTTTTAGCTAAATCAGCAGCACATGTCATACTTGCAGGTCCACCACCTACGACTGCAACTTTCTTATTGTTGGATTCTGGTTTTACCACATCTTTTTTATTATTTTTCATATGATAATCAGCAACAAAACGTTCAAGTCTACCAATAGCTACTGGTTCACCTTTTTTACCTCTTACACATTTACCTTCACATTGGGATTCCTGAGGACAGACTCTTCCACATATAGCTGGAAGTCTATTTTCTTTGGAAATAATATTGTAAGCTTCTTCTATATTTCCATCTCTAACCTCTTTTATGAATTCAGGAATCGGAACATTAACAGGGCATCCACCAACACATGGTCTTGTCTTACATTGTAAACATCTTCCTGCTTCTTCCATAGCTTCTTCTAAAGTGTAACCACAAGTAACTTCATTAAAATTCTTTATTCTAACTAAAGGATCCTGCTCCTTCATTTTAACTTTTTCTTTACTCATATTGGGCATTTCATTCACTCCTAATTTCATTTGTATTAGAACTATTTTTTATTCTTGACACCATCCAATTTACATACATGGTCTTCTTCTTCTTTGTAATAGCTTTGTCTTCTCATACATTCATCAAAATCAACTAAGAATCCGTCAAAGTCAGGTCCATCAACACATGCAAATTTTGTTTCTCCACCTACAGTGACACGACAGCCTCCACACATACCAGTTCCATCTATCATAATAGGATTAAGTGATACACCAGTTGGTATATTAAGAGGTTTAGTAACTGAAACAACAGCTTTCATCATAATCAAAGGTCCTATAGCTATAACTTCATCATACTTATTCCCTTTTTCCAATAACTCATTTAGAACATCAGTTACAAATCCTTTTGTACCTTTAGTTCCATCATTAGTAGCAAAATAGATATTGTCACAAACCTCTTTAAATTCATCTTCAAGAATTATGTATTCTTCACTACGTCCACCAATGATAACGTCAACACTAACACCCATTGATTTTAATTTCTTTATTTGAGGATAAAGAGGAGCAGCTCCAACGCCTCCACCTATACCTAATACTCTGTCACATTTTTTAAGTTCAGTTGGCTGACCTAGAGGTCCAACAAAATCATTAATACAATCTCCTTCTTGCTTCTTACTAAGTAATTTAGTTGAATACCCAACAACTTGATATATAATTGTTACTGTTCCAGCTTCTCTGTCATAATCAGCAATAGTTAGTGGAATTCTTTCACCATCTTCATTTACTCTAAGAATAATAAATTGTCCTGGCTCGCATTTTCTAGCGGTAAAAGGAGCTTCTACAACCATTAACTCAACTTGACTATTGATGGTTTTCTTCTTTACAATTTTGTACACTTAAATTACCTCATTTCTATATTCTATTATTTCATTTATATATATTGAACTTATACATATATATATTCATTCAATAAGTTCAATATATTTTCCTTAATTCTATAAGTTGAATAGAACTAAATAATTGCAGTTTCTTTTGTAATTATTTAATTCAACTTATATATATATTGAACTTATACATATATATATATTCATTCAATAAGTTCAATATATTTTCCTTAATTCTATAAGTTGAATAGAACTAAATAATTGAGATTTCTTTTGTAATCATTTAATTCAACTTATAACTCTTTTTTAAATTATATCATAATTTATTATATAATAATAAATGAAATTTCAGTTGTTGACTAATTCTTTTACTTGAAAATGCTATCCAACAATTCTCGGTTTTCTTTACCTCCAAGAATTTCATCTGCATCCTTAGCACTACTTCTACTGAATAGTTCTCTTTTCAACTTAACTCTTAATATCCTTCTAACGGATTTATCAACTCTATCTTCAGATATAATTCCAGAATCAATAGCTTCTAAAATTCCAGTATATCCTTCTTTAAATGGTATAGGCATAAGTAATATGTCAACACCAGCTTCTACTGCTTTTAAACATACTTCTTTTGTTCCATATTGGTTAACTATTGCTCCCATATTAAGAGCATCAGTGATAACAAGCCCATCATAGCCTAATTCCTTTCTAAGGATATCAGTTACGATCTTCTTAGATAACGATGCTTCTGTATTGGTTTCATCTATTAAGGGTGCTTTAATATGTGCTAACATCACTCCATCCACATCAGCCTCAATTCCTTTTTTGAATGGTACAAATTCTATCTCTCTAAGTCTTTCAATATCATGGTTAATAACTACTGAACCTAAGTGAGTATCATTAGTCGTATCTCCATGACCTGGAAAATGTTTAACAACAGCTGAAACATTCTCTTCCTGTAATCCTTTCACACAATTATATACCATATCACCAACTAAATATTCATCACTACCATAAGCTCTAACACCTATAACTGTATTGTCAGGATTAGTATTTACATCTGCCACAGGAGCAAAATTCATGTTAAATCCTAGAGATGATATTTCTCTTCCAAGTATTTTTCCTATTTTATATGCATTTTCAGGTTTTTTAGTATCTCCTATTTCTTTATTATCAGGTAAAATTGTTGCATGCATATTAGGATTCTTAGCTATTCTTGATACTATACCTCCCTCTTCATCGACTGAAATGAAAAGTGGAATTTCTGATGCTTCTTGAATATCATCAATTAACTTTTCAGTTTGAGCTATGGTATCTATATTGTTTTTGAAGAAAATCACTCCACCCAAGTTATACTTTTCTAGTAATTCTCTACCAGAATCGTCAAGCTCAGTCAGAACTGTATTACCATTAAGAGAATCAGCATCTATTATGAACATTTGTCCTATCTTTTCTTCTAACGTCATCCCATCAATTATATCATCTATCTTTTCGTCGTCAGTTTTATCTATTGTATCAATATCCTTAGTTTCTTTATCTTCGCCTACATTTTCATCTACGATTACTTCATTATCTGTACCATTTATGTTCTCTTCTTCTTTAGTTACATTATCATTCTGGTTATTTTCATCAAATGAGCAGCCTGTCATCAAGAAAACTAAAACAACCAACAAACATATTATTCTATTCATTAATTAATCCTTTCTTTTTTTATGTCTAGTTACACTAAGTTGCATAACATAATCAACCGTCAGAAACGGTAAAATACTATATTAAAATTATAGTATACAATATGTCAAAACATATTATATACTATTTTATTAAGTAAAAAAAGGATTTTATTAATTTAATTGTATAAATCGCTAAATTGTATATAGGAAATATTAAGTTATTGATAATAGTCTATTGTTTCAAAAGTAAATGTATTTTCTATATTGATGAATTCCATCACATTAAGATATTCTCTAAGAGTATCAATACATGTGAAGCAAGGTATTCCTAAGTGCTGTGCAAAAGTTCTAAGTTTGAAACCGTCTCTGTTTATATCTTTACCTTTAGTGGGAATATTGAATACCATAATTATTTCACCATTTTTCATTTTATCTCTTACAACATCTATATCATCAGATAATTCAGTACTATTGATTCCCATGTCATTCAGATACTTATTAGTTCCGTCTGTACAATGTATTTTGAACCCAAATTCCGCAAGCTTCCTAATATAGATAAGAGCTTCTTCCTTACTTTCATCATTAATTGATATTAATACATCGCCTTCATCATAAAATTTATATCCGGCTGCTACAAAAGCCTTGTATAGAGCTTTCTCATAACTGGAATCAATACCTAATACCTCACCTGTAGATTTCATTTCTGGAGTTAATGCAACATCTACATTATTTAACTTGACAAATGAAAATACAGGAGCTTTTACTGCAACTAAATTAGTTGTCTTTGCAAGATTGATGCCATAAGGCATATCTTTTAATTTATCTCCTAATATAGTTTCCATAGCTATCTGAACCATAGGTATCTTAGTTACTTTACTAAGTATAGGTACAGTTCTCGATGCTCTTGGGTTAACCTCTATGATATACACTTCTTCATCTCTAACAACAAATTGTATATTCATGAGTCCAATGACTTCTAATGCTTTTGCAATCTTCTTAGTATAACTTATTATGGTATCCATCACTTCTTCAGATAAAGTCTGAGGAGGATACACACATATACTATCACCTGAATGAACACCTGTCCTTTCAATATGTTCCATGATTCCAGGAATCAATATATCTTCTCCATCTGATATGGCATCTACTTCAACTTCTATACCTTCTATATATTCGTCTATAAGTATTTGATAATCTGATGATATGGATGCAGCTTCATTCAAATATTGTTTTAAATCATTATCATTTCTTACAACCATCATTGCTCTACCACCAATGACATATGAAGGTCTTATAAGAACAGGATAATTTATTACATTAGCTACTTGTAATGCTTCTTTAACAGATGATACAGAACTTCCCTTAGGTCTATTTATATTCAATTGATTCAATAACTTATCAAATCTCTCTCTATCTTCTGCAACATCAATAGAATCTACAGAAGTTCCAAGTATCTGAACCCCATTTTTAACTAGTTTTGGAGCGAGATTGATAGCTGTTTGTCCACCAAATTGAACTATTACACCTTTCGGTTGTTCTTTTCTTATCACATTAAGAACATCTTCTATGAAGAGAGGTTCAAAATATAATTTATTGGATATATCGAAATCTGTACTCACTGTTTCAGGGTTATTATTGATGATAATTGATTCATATCCCAGATTTCTAATAGACCACACAGCATGAACTGAGCAATAATCAAATTCTATTCCCTGCCCTATTCTAATAGGTCCTGAACCTATTACAATTATCTTTTCATTTTTACTTATTATATTTTCATTTTCATTCTCATATGTGGAATAATAATATGGTGTATGGGATTCGAATTCAGCTGCACAAGTATCAACCATCTTGTAAACTGGATAAATATTGTAAGCTCTTCTTAATGTATCTAGTGTTTCGTAAGACTGTTTTGACAAATCTAATATCTCAATATCTGTAAATCCTAGTTTCTCAGCTTTCTCTAATAGTTCTTTAGTAAGTAATTGAGATTTCAATTCTTTTTCTACAGAAATTATATTCTCTATTTTATATAAGAACCATTTATCTACTGATGTTATTTCATTAATAGTATCTACCGATATTTTCTTTCTTAACGCTTCTGCTAGAACAAAAATACGTTGGTCATCAACAACTTTTAATTTGTTGTAGATTTCTTCTTTCGTCAACTTCTCCAGGTCTTCTTTTCTGAGTCCCGTTTCTTTTCCCTCTAGGGATATTACCGCTTTTAATAAAGAACTTTCAAATGTCCTATCAATAGCCATTACCTCACCAGTTGCTTTCATAGCTGTACCTAATTCTCTATTGGCGTAGTCAAACTTGTCAAAAGGCCATTTAGGAATCTTAGTAACTACATAATCAAGAGCTGGTTCAAATGAAGCCTTTGTCTTCTTGGTTACTGCATTATCTATTTCATGTAGATTAAGTCCTATAGCTATCTTAGCTGCAATCTTAGCAATAGGATATCCTGCAGCTTTTGAAGCTAATGCCGAAGAACGACTAACTCTAGGATTAACTTCTATGACAATATATTCTTTACTCATAGGGTTAAGAGCAAATTGCACATTACAGCCACCCTCTATTTCTAGTGCTTTGATTATCTTTATAGAAGAACTTCTAAGCATATGATATTCGTTGTCAGTTAAAGTCTGAGATGGTGCTACAACAATACTATCTCCAGTATGAATACCTACAGGATCAATATTTTCCATATTACAGATAATGATGCATGTATCATTACTATCTCTCATAACTTCATATTCAATTTCTTTCCAACCTGCCACTGACTGCTCGACTAGAACTTGATTGATTCTACTGTGCATTAGGCCTGTGTGTAAGATGTCTCTCAATTCTGATTCATTATTAGCAATTCCACCACCAAGACCACCTAATGTATATGCAGGTCTTACTATAATAGGAAATCCGATATCTTTGGAAAATTCTATTCCATCTTCTATATTACAGATGATTTTACTTTTTGGAATGGGTTCATTGATTTCAATCATCAAATTTCTGAAGCTCTCTCTGTCTTCAGCCTTTTTTATGGTTTCAAGAGAAGTGCCAAGTAGTGTTACATCATATTTATCTAAAATACCCGCTTCTTTTAATTCAACAGCCATATTAAGTCCCGTTTGACCACCTAATGTAGGTAAAATACCGTCAGGTCGCTCTTTTTCTATAATATAATCTAGTGCTTTGACAGTAAGAGGTTGGATATAGACTTTATCTGCGATATTATCATCTGTCATTATCGTTGCAGGATTACTATTAACCAAAACTACTTCTATACCTTCTTCTCTTAAAGCCTTACAAGCTTGAGTTCCTGCATAATCAAATTCTGCTGCTTGACCGATAACAATAGGTCCAGAACCAATAACCAGCACTTTTTTTACATCTATATTCTTAGGCATTTTATCACCCTTTCTTTATCCTTTTACATATTAATTGCTTTAATCCAATCTCTAAAAATATAATGGCAATCTTCTGGTCCTGGTCCTTCTTCTGGATGAAACTGTACTGTTTCTATATTGTAATAAGAAGAACTGAATCCTTCAATGGTATTGTCATTAACATTGATAAAAGTCTTTTCCATATTTTTAGTAAAACTACTTTCTTTTACTGCATATCCATGATTCTGGGATGATATAAATACCTTACCAGTATTTATGTTCATTACAGGATGGTTGCTCCCTCTATGTCCGAATTTCAGTTTATAAGTATCTGCTCCAAGAGCAAGTGCAATAATCTGATGTCCAAGACATATTCCGAAAACAGGTAACTTACCTATTATTTCTTTCACAGTTTCAATTGGTATATTAGCTTCCTTAGGATCGCCAGGTCCATTGGAAAATAGTACTCCATCTAAATCATATTCAATAATCTTCTTAGAACTAATGTCATAAGGAAAAATATAAATATCACAGTCAAGACTTGCAAGCTGGTCAATTATACCTGATTTTACTCCAAGATCAACAACACCAATTTTTTTACCTGACCCTTCAATATGTTTAATATCTTTTCTAGATACCTGTTCAACAATATTACTAGGGAACCTATAATCATTTAATTTCTCTAATACCCTATCTACATTCTCAGTAGTTATAATACACTTCATAGTTCCTTTTTCTCTTATCTTCTTAGTTAACATTCTTGTATCAATATCATATATACCAGGGATATTGTTTTCTTTTAGATATGTATCAATATCTTTTTCACACTGCCAATGGTTAGGATTAACTGAGTATTCCTTAACGACAAATCCTGAAACTCTAATACAGCTCGATTCCATATCTTCATCATTTATACCGTAATTACCAATCAAAGGATATGTCATTGTAACCACTTGCCCTGCATAAGAAGGGTCTGTCAATATTTCCGTATATCCTGTCATTCCAGTATTGAAGACCAACTCACCACAAACAGTAGTATCAGCTCCAAAACCTTTTCCTTCTAGCACTGTCCCATCTTCAAGAATTAATTTAGCATACATTAAATCTCTCCTTCCAGGACACTACCAAGTATTGCAATAGCAGAATCTATATCATCTTTTTTTACGATAAGAGGTGGCACGAACCTTATTATACGTTCACCTGAACCAACTAATAGTAATCCTTTTTCCATACATTTTTTGATTACATCTTTTACAGGGATATTCATCTCCATCCCTTTCATCAATCCATGTCCTCTGACATCAGTAATGAACTCATATTTATCTTTTAACTCATTTAATTTCTTGGTCAAGTAATTTCCTTGCTCCTTAACATTATCTAGAAAGTCATTTTTAGATATTTCTTCTAATACGACTTTTGCAGCTGTACATGCTAAAGGATTACCACCGAATGTACTTGCATGATCTCCAGGGTTGAACCCCTTGGCTATCTCTTCATTAGCTATAACTGCTCCAATAGGTACTCCTGAGCCAAGACCTTTCGCTAGTGCTACTATGTCAGGTTTCACATCATATAATTGATATGCAAACATTTCACCTGTTCGTCCCATACCACATTGGACCTCATCAAATATCAATACGAGATTATTCATATCACATATATCTCTAACTTGTTTTAAATACTCCTTGTTAGCAGGTCTTATACCTCCTTCACCTTGAATTGGTTCGAGCAATACTGCACATGTATTATAATCTATTGCCTGTAATAAGGATTCTATATTATTGAACTCTGCATATTTGACACCTGGAAGTAATGGGTCCAGTCCTTTTTGATATTTGAGCTGACCTGTAGCGGTAACTGCTCCATATGTTCTACCATGAAAAGAATTCTTCATTGTGATGATTTCATTTTTATTGTCACCCAGATTTTTCTTAGCATATTTTCTTGCTAATTTCAGAGAGCCCTCAATAGCTTCAGCACCACTATTACAGAAAAACACTTTGTCAAGTTTGCTATGTTCTACCAACAACTCCGCAGCTTCTATAGCTGGTTCATTCCAATATAGATTAGAACAATGGATTAATTTCTCCAATTGTTGTTTTAGTGCCGCGATTAATTTATCATTCTTGTAACCAAGACAATTAACTGCTATACCCGCAACAAAATCTAAATATTCATTGCCCTTATTATCATACACTTTAACTCCTTCTCCTTTTTCTATGACAATAGGAAACTGAGCATATGTATTCATAAGTAATTCTTTACCTTTATTTATAAGTTGTTCCATTTGACACCACCACTTTCATTAAAATAGTATTAAGCTCCATAAAACATAGTTCCTACACCGCTCTTTGTAAAAATTTCTAACAATAGGCTATGTTCTACTCTTCCATCAAGTATGTGTACACTTTTTACTCCTTTATGAATTCCCGATGCACAGCATTCAGCTTTTGGAATCATTCCACCGCTTATGACTCCTTGATCAATGTAATTTGGTACTTCTGAAACATCTATCCTTGATATCAGAGAAGCACTATCATCAATATCTCTAAGAATACCTTCTACATCTGTTAGGAATACCAACTTTTCAGCACTTAATGCTCCAGCTATTGAACTTGCCGCATAATCAGCATTGATATTGTATGTATCACCATTATCATCAGTCCCAATAGGTGCAATTACTGGTATGTATTCATTTTCAAGTAGAGTTTCAACTAGTCCTGTATTGACTTTAGTGATTTCACCTACATATCCAATATCATAACCTGCAACTTCTTTTTTTGCTACCTTTAAGGTTTTACCATCTTTACCACTTATACCAACTGCGTTGATATCATGATTTTCAATAAGCTGTACTATGTCTTTATTAACTTTTCCTGATAATACCATCTCCGCAACCTGAACTGTCTCATCATCTGTAACCCTAAGTCCATCTATAAATTTACTCTCTTTACCTATCTTGCTTAACATGTTACTTATTTCTTTTCCTCCACCATGAACTATAACTGGCTTGAGTCCCACTAATTTCATTAACACGATATCTTGTATGACTGAAATTTTAATGGCTTCATCCACCATGGCACTACCACCATACTTAATTACTACTATATCACCATTGAATTTTTTAATATAAGGTAAGGCTTCTACCAATACTTTAGCTCTTTGAATGTATTTTTTCATCATTATCCTTCTCTCCAATCAAGTTCTATATTCTCCATTGATTTTTACGTATTCATAACTAAGGTCACATCCCCAAGCCTTTGCTTCACCATTGCCTTCTTCCATTTCTATTTCTACGATGATATCTCTTTCACTGATAATAGATGCTGCGTAATCTTCATCAAAATCTATAGGTAATCCATTTTCTACGAGAGTAATCTTCCCTTTGTCACTTACATAATGCAAACTTACCTGATTAGGGTCGAATTCTGCACTTGAATAACCCATAGCGCATAGTATTCTTCCCCAATTGGCATCTTCACCAAAAAATGCTGTTTTTACTAGATTAGAAGTTATGACTGATTTACTTAGTAACCTTGCATCTTCTTTATTTCTAGCTCCTTTTACAGATACCTCAATAAATTTAGTTACACCTTCTCCATCAGAAACAATCAGTTTTGCTAGATAAACATTTATATGATCTAACGCTTCTTTGAAAATTTTATAATTATCGTTAACTTCATTTATTTCTTCATTACCAGCTTCACCATTGGCTAATAGAATAACCATATCATTAGTACTTGTGTCACCATCAACGGATATCATGTTATAAGAATCTTTTATACTGTCTGATAATGCTTTTCTAAGTAGAGTTTTAGATATCTTGATATCAGTTGTAATGAATGAAAGCATTGTAGCCATATTAGGATGAATCATTCCTGAACCCTTAGCCATACCGCCGATAGTCACTTTTTTCCCATCTATCATAACAGTAACTGCGATTTGTTTACTGTATGTATCTGTAGTCCTAATAGCATTAGCGGCATCATCTGCTGATTCTTCAGTATGTTTAATCTTATCTGATAGGTCAGATATTCCGTTACATATTTTATCTATTGGTAGTTTCACTCCTATAACACCTGTAGAAGCTACCAAAACTTCATCCTCATTTATTCCAAGAGCTTGTCCGGTTTTCGTAGCCATCGTATTAGCATGAATCATACCGATTTTACCTGTACAAGCATTAGCATTTCCACTGTTAACAACGATTGCTTTGACTTTGTTACCATCTTCATATATCTTTTTATTCCAGAGTACTGGTGCTGCTTTAACTACATTTGTTGTAAATGTTGCAGCCATATTGGCTGGGGTTTCTGTATGAACTATAGCTAAATCCTTATTTTTTCTCTTAGCGCCACAGTGTATTCCACCTGCCAAATATCCTTTTGCTGCAGTTACACCGCCTTTTATTATTTCCATATTGTCATCACCTTTCATAAATGTCTATTTCTAATTAAATTGGGAAAGAGGGAATCATTTCAAGTCCTTTATTTTCTTCAAGTCCAAATATTATATTCATATTCTGAACAGCTTGACCAGCTGCACCTTTTATTAGATTATCTATTGCGCCTAGCACAATTATTCTATTAGTTCTTTCATCTATCTGAAAATTGATATCACAGTAATTGGAACCTTTTACCCATTTAGTTTCTGGAAAGACTCCTTCTGGTAGAAGTCTGATGAACTGTTCATCCTTATAACACCCTTCATACACTTCTTTTATATCTTTATATGTATATTTCTTGTCAAGACTAGCATAAGCCGTTATAAGAATACCTCTATTCATAGGAATGAGATGAGGAGTAAAAGAAATTGTAATATTACTGTCTCCTGCGATACTAAGTTCTTGTTCAATTTCTGGTGTATGTCTATGTGATGCAATTTTATATGCTTTTATGGAGTCATTACATTCTGTAAAATGAGTTCCTAGATTGAGCGCTCTTCCTGCTCCAGTAACACCTGATTTTGCATCCACTATAATGGAATTCTTATCAATTATATTGTTCTTGACTAACGGCATCAGCGACAATATACTACAAGTCGTATAGCAACCAGGATTAGCGATTAAATCAGCTTTCTTGATTTCTTTTCTTTTCAATTCACATAATCCATAAACAGCTTCATTAATTAGTTGAGGACTACCATGAGAGACGCCGTACCATTTCTCATACACAGATAAATCATTCAATCTATAATCTGCACCTAAATCAATTACTTTAGTTTTCTGTAGAATCTCTGCTGATATTTTGTTAGATGCTATACCATGGGGTAATGCAATGAACAGTACATCTACTTTCTTAGATATTTCATCAATCTCTATGTCAACTAATTTATCTGATGTTATACCCATATAATTACCATACACTTGGTTATAATTAGTATCTTTATATGTTCTAGATGAAATCACCTCAACTTCACAATCTGGATGTTGTATTAATAATCTCATTAATTCTTGCCCTGCATAACCTGTAGCTCCTATAATACCTGTCTTTATCATAAAATCACCTCTTGAACTTTTTAATAATTATACATTATAATTTATATTTATGCAATAGAATTTAATAATATTCAAAAATTTCTTTCATAGCCAAGAAATCTATTGATTCTATCTATATTTAATTGTAAAATATGATATACTATAATGATATAAGGGGGAATTCTAATGGAAAATTTTGTGATTACGTTAAGTTATAATTATGTCCTTTTCTTTTTATTTAATTTGATTTTTACAGCTTTAATTATAACTTTAGAAAGAAAATCACCTACTACTACACTTGCCTGGCTTTTATTTATGATTATGGTTCCTGGAATAGGATTTATTTTCTACTTGATTTTCTCTCAGAATATATCTAAAAGGAAAATATTTAAATATACATCAGAAGAAAGCAAATTATATAAATCCATTCTCAATGAACAAAGAAAAGAATTTGAGAATCATTCATTTAAATTCAATGATAAGTCCATGGCAAATTATACTGATATGATACTCTTTCATAATAAATTAAGTGAATCTTTTTATTCACAAAATAATGATATTGATATTATCACAGATGGGAAACAAAAATTCCAAGTATTATTCGAGGAATTGAAAAAAGCTAAAAATCATATTCACATAGCTTACTATATTATGAAAAACGATACCATCAGCTATGAATTGTATGATATTCTTAAACAAAAAGCTCGAGAAGGTGTGAAAGTCAGGTTACTAGGTGACCATATTGGTTGCAGGCACATAAAAAGCAAAACCTATAAAGAGTTAAAAGAAGCTGGAATTGAAGTTGCACTCTTTTTCCCCTCAAGATTTAAACTTATTAATTCAAAAGCCAATTATAGGAATCATCGTAAGATTGTTGTTATTGATGGCGAAGTTGGTTTTTTAGGCGGGTTTAATGTTGGTGATGAATATCTAGGACGTAACAAACGTTTTGGATATTGGAGAGATACTCATTTAAAAATTAGAGGTGATGCTGTTGTTGGATTACAAATGCGATTTCTACTTGATTGGAGAAACGCTTCAAAAAAATCATTAGAATCTTCTCTGGATTACTTCAAAAAATCTCCAAGTCCATCAGTTGGTAAAATCGGTATGCAGATAGTATCCAGTGGACCAGATTCCATTAATGAACAGATAAAACATGGGTTCATTAAGATGATATCTTCTGCCAAAAAATCTATTATCATACAGACTCCTTATTTTATACCTGATGAAAGTATCCTGGAAGCATTGAAGATCGCATCTGTATCTGGTGTTGATGTACGTATAATGATTCCTAACAAACCAGACCATATGTTTGTTTACTGGGCTACTTATTCTTATATTGGTGATTTATTAAAATATGGTGTTCGTGCCTTTACTTATGAAAATGGTTTTTTACATTCCAAAATGATAGCTGTAGACGGAAAATTATCTTCTGTTGGAACTTGTAATTTTGATATTAGAAGTTTTAAATTGAATTTTGAAGCTAATGCTTTCATATATGATAGACAAACTACCAGAAAATTAGAAAGGCAATTTTCAAAAGATCTTTTATTATGTAACGAAATAACTAAAGAATCATATACACATAGATCTCAAAGAATCAAAACACGTGAGACTATCTCAAGATTGTTTTCACCTATATTATAACTATAAAGTATATTAACAATTATAATTGAGGAAGTAACAACATTAATACTTTTATGTGGTTGCTTTCTTTATTATTATATTTATCAACTTTCCCTTCTTCTTCATCTTTCCATTTATATTCATTGTATAAAATTGCTAAAATATCTAAATATCATATAAATTTTTGTTATCATATGTATAATATTCATCAATAGTGAATATTTTTACATTTAGCTATTGAATAATTATTAATTATAATGTATAATTATAAAAAATTGATTAATAAATAAAGTATAGGAGGCAATTAAAATGAATAATATAAATGAAAACAAGAAAAAAGTTGTATTAGCATATTCAGGTGGATTAGATACAACAGTTATTATACATTGGTTAAAACAAAACTATGACTATGAGGTAATCGCTGTTTGTGTTGATGTAGGGCAAGGGAAAGAACTAGATGGACTAGAAGAAAGAGCATTATCATCTGGAGCTAGTAAATTATACATAGAAAATGTTGTTGAAGATTTTGTTGATGAATATGTAATTGAAACTGTAAAATCAGGTGCCATATACGAAGGTAAATATTTACTAGGAACTTCAATGGCTAGACCTATCATTTCCAAGAAGTTAGTTGAAATAGCTCTAAAAGAAGGTGCTGAAGCAATATGTCATGGTGCTACTGGAAAAGGTAATGACCAAGTTCGTTTTGAACTATCAATCAAAGCACTTGCTCCTCAATTAAAGATAATTGCTCCTTGGAGAATATGGGATATAAGTTCTCGTGAAGATGCACTTGATTACTGTGCTAAATATAACCTCGAAGTACCTATGAAAAAGGATAACAGCTACAGTAGAGATCGTAACCTATGGCATATAAGCCATGAAGGACTTGACCTTGAGTTACCTGAAAACGAACCTAATTATGATAGTCTTCTTCAGATGTCAGTAACTCCTGAAAAAGCTCCTGACGAACCAACTTATATTGAAATGGAATTCAATAAAGGTACTCCTGTTAAATTAAACGATGTATCTATGAGTTGTACTAGTATTCTAACTAAACTCAATAAAATAGGTGGAAAAAATGGTATTGGAGTTATTGATATCGTTGAAAATCGTATTGTAGGAATGAAATCAAGAGGAGTATATGAAACACCAGGAGGAACTATTCTATACTATGCTCATAGAGAATTAGAATATTTATGTCTTGACAAACAAACTCTATCTTATAAAGATACTGTTTCAGTTAAATTCGCTGAACTTGTTTATAGTGGAGAATGGTTTACACCACTTCGTGAAGCCTTGTCAGCATTTGTTAATTCTACTCAAGAGACGGTTACAGGAAAAGTCAAACTAAAATTATACAAAGGTAATATAACTCCAGCTGGAGCTGAATCACCTTATTCTCTATATAACGAAAGTATAGCTAGCTTCACTACTGGTGAATTATACAATCATAAAGATGCAGAAGGATTCATTAATTTATTTGGACTTCCACTAAAAGTTAGAGCTATGATGCTTAATAATAATAAGACAAACTAAAACATGACTTTCCAACCATTAATCTAATATAAATATTACAGTGGTCCAATATAAGAGGAGTGAGATAAAATGAAACTTTGGGGCGGACGATTCGAAAAAAATACCAACATTATGGTAGATGATTTTAATTCTTCTATTCGTTTTGATAAAAGATTATATAAGCAAGATATTACAGGTAGTATGGCTCATGTTACGATGCTTGGGAAACAAAATATCATTAAAAAAAATGAAGCTGATATCATAAAAAAAGGACTTGAAGAACTACTTGCAGATATTGAAAACAACAAAATAGCATTTGACATAAAAGCAGAAGATATTCACATGAATATTGAAAAGTTACTCATTGAAAGAATAGGCGAAGTCGCTAAGAAACTGCATACTGGAAGAAGTAGGAACGATCAAGTAACTCTTGATATGAGAATGTATGTAAAAGAAGAAATAATTGAAATCAAGAAAATGATAATTGAGTTAATGAATACTTTACTAGATATAGCCAAAAACAATACTTCTACAATTATGCCAGGCTATACGCATCTCCAAAAAGCTCAGCCTATAACTTTCGCTCATCATGTCATGGCATATTTTGAAATGTTAAAGCGTGATTTAGACAGGCTTATGGATACTTATAAAAGAACTGATTCTCTTCCACTTGGAGCAGGTGCTTTAGCTACTACTACATATCCTCTAGACAGAGAATATGTCGCTGAATTACTGGATTTTGATAAAATATGTCTTAATAGTATTGATGCTGTTTCAGACAGAGATTATTGTATAGAACTTACCAATACTCTAGCTATGTTAATGATGCACTTGAGTAGATTTTCAGAAGAAATCATATTATGGTGTTCTAATGAATTCCAATTCATCGAGCTGGATGATGCTTATAGCACTGGCAGTAGTATAATGCCTCAGAAAAAAAATCCTGACATAGCAGAACTTGTAAGAGGTAAAACCGGTAGAGTCTATGGCTCATTAATAGGGCTTCTGACAACAATGAAATCACTTCCTCTCGCATATAATAAAGATATGCAGGAAGATAAAGAAGCTACCTTTGACGCTATAGATACTGTAAAGATGTGTTTACCTATCTTTACTGATATGCTGAAAACAATCAAAATCAATGCTAAGAAAATGTATCAAGGTGCTGGTGGCGGTTTCACTAACGCTACAGATGCAGCTGATTACTTAGTGAAGAAAGACATACCTTTTAGAGATGCTCATGCAATAATTGGAAAATTGGTCTTGTACTGTGTTAATAATAATAAGTCTCTTGAAGATATGACACTAGATGAATATAAGAACGTTTCTCCTATCTTTGAGAATGATATCTACGAAGCCATTTCATTAGAGACTTGTGTGAACAAAAGAAATGTCATCGGAGGTCCTTCCAAAGATATGATGGAAAAAGTTATTATAATAAATGAAGAATATTTAGCTAATATTATTAATATACTTGATTAGTACTATTTTGAAAGATTCATTCTTTCACCATAGCTAATAAAATATAATTTTTCTCCTTTTAAAAGCTGTCTCATTCATAGAGGCAGCTATTTTTTAGTTCTTTTATGAATAATATATAACATCCTGCTGTGGTTCTCTGTGCCAAAGGTAAAGAATATAATGTCTTATTATAGAATCTAAGTTTTCTTGTTGGTATGTTTTTAACTTTTTTATCTATCCTTATGGCCCTAATAGCATTATATCTTATATATTTTTCTGGTGAACCCAATAGAATTGGAGGTTTATGTGCAATATATTCTTTTACCAAGTCATGAGTATATTTGACATAATTTTCATACTGCCTATGTTCATCCAACAATCTAATCTTAACATGCTGGCTGATAGTAAGATCTTGAATGATATGGACACAAGCTCCAAGATAGAACATGGATTTATCTTTACTACCTTCCTTCCAATATTTTAACGCATTATCATAGTAATCTTTCGTTAATGCTAGAGAATGATTGTTACCGAACAATCCTCTTTCAATATTAGGATTATAAAAATGAGCTATACTTCTGAAATCTTGGTCCGCCCATACTGATCCCGCATTGATATCTTCAATATAAGGTTTCAAGAATTCATAATCATTCTCATATCCATATTGTTTTAATAATTTCAAAGCATGATAGTTATTGAATTTGTGCACTTCACAATCAGTTGTTATTACTAATTTTTTTACAGGATTAATTATTTTTAGAAACCTTCTTAGAAATTTTCCATAATATTTTTCAAATCTTTTTCCCATAGTCAAGTCCTTCTTTATCGTAACTTTATAATAAAATTATTATACCCAAGTATGTAGCTAGGTATTTATTTAATTTAAAATTTAATCATATGATAAAAGTACTCCTAACAAAATACCTAATATGATTGATATGGTTATGGATCTTCCTTTCCATTTAACCATTGACTTAACTATAATCTCACCAGTTGTAACGTACAACATTATTCCACCAGCAATACCTAATGATAAGGAAATACTTTTTTGTGATACGTGGCTTAGTGTTAAACCTATGACAGCACCGATACCCATAGAAAGGCTTACTACACTTACAATTAGTAAAATATATAATAATTTTACTTTGCTTTTTATTAATGGTAATGCAATTATCATTCCCTCTGGTATGTTATGAACCAATATAGCAAACGCGAATCTTAATCCCTCACTACTCGATATACCCATTATTGAACCAATTGCAATCCCTTCTGGTATGTTATGAATCATAAATGCGATTGATAGTAGAATGGCACTTTTTATATATCTATTATCAGTATCTTTTTTCAATTTTTTATTTTTATTGAGAAAATCTTCTAATAATAATACAAATATTATCCCTATAAAAATTCCAATTAATCCTAAGTATAATCCCCCTGTTTCAAAAGCCTTCGGCAATAATTCAAAACATACTATAGATAGCATAAGTCCAGCAGTAAATGCCAACATGACTCCTTCAAATCTTCTACCTCTATTAGATGCTCTGTATATAATAATAACACCTAATGAAAGTCCTACCAGACCAGTCATAAAGCTAATTAAAAAAGATAAACTATTACCCATAAATAATCACCTCTTTTAATGTATATATGACAGAAGTGATGTAAGTATGAATTCAAATAATCGTTAGTACTGTTTTATTTCATATTTATACAATATATGCATATCAATCTACTTTATCTACTTAAATATACAGCATTAACATTATTTAATACACATTTAATTAACCTTTAATATTTCTTTTACTTGCAATTAATGTCTATAGTATAAAATGTCACTATGATGTTGATGAGGAGGAAATATAGTGAAAAAAGGTTTACTGTTATTAGTTACGATGATTGGGGTATATACAACAATACATCATAAGTTAAAAAACAAAAAAATGTCATATTGCCAATCAAGGTAATATGACATTTTTATTTATTATTTTTTTTTATTGATATACCATTCTATAAAAGTTATTATCAAGTATATGATGATAACTGCAATAGCTATAGTCAATATACTTCTATTATTATTAACAGGGCAAACACCATCAGGAAGTTTACTTCTTTCGAAATAAGTTTTTCCCAATGCATATATAGAAATCGCTATAGCAATATAAAATATAATATTGGATAACATATGCAGTTTTCTTTTCATAATCAGCCACCCATCCATATAATTCAACTATCTTACACACTAATCAATTAACCAGCGCTCTAACATTTAATTATTATTATTATAAAGTGAATAAGAAATTATTTTTTCTGTATATTTTAATGTCTCTAAAATATAATTTTTAGTTACATCATCTATAGTTTTCCCTCTTAGTACGATTTTATCAGTAGCTTCAATATCATTCATTAAGTCTTCCAGTTTTTCTATAATTGTCAAACCGTTATTTAATTCAATCATATTAAAATTATTATCATTACCTAACAAATAATCTATTGTAACCTTAAAATAATTAGATAGAGATATTAATGTTTCGTAATCTGGTTGCTTACCCTTTGTTTCATAGCCACCAACTGTAGCTCTAGATACACCTAGATAATCAGCAACCTGTTTCTGTGTCAAGCTGTTAGCTACTCTCATTCTCTTTAAAATTGCACCAAAATCACTCACTGTCCCACCTCTTTTAGGTAATGATAATACGAATGAAGCCTATAGTAAACACAAAGAGTCTATAATGCACATACATTATTGACAAAGTGTCTTTTTGGCTCTATAATATATATTATAACCATTTGCAGTAACTATATTATCAACTATAGAAGGTGAAATGATGTATGCTTTTTTATATGTTCTATCTGGTTTTTGTTTAGGATTTATAGCTTGTTGTATAACACATAGAATAAGCTTCTATATTGGCAAGAGAAGAATATGGAGGAATCTAAGAAATGAATTGCACAGTAAATATGATTCATCAAATCTAATGAAAAGCTATAACATCTATAGGTTAAGAAAAATCAAATAAAAAAATGTTATATTGCCGTTAAGGCAATATAACATTTTTTATTTTTTTTCATCAACATTATATTCAAGTATAATTGCTTCTTTATTAGATTTTTGGCAACCAACTAAGCAAACTATAATCATTAACAATATGAATCTTTTTATTTTCATTTTAACACTCTCCTAATATAAATTTTTATGATTATATTATCATGTTAAAATTTAGTATTTATAAGCCATTATACATTTGAGTACTAATAACAAATAACAGCTATTTCTTTACTTTTCCAATGCATATAATTCTTCCACTTTATCACCCATTGCTTTTATACAGTCATTCACAGCTTCATTATATATCTCCGGTCCTATTTTTTCTAGAATAAATTCCATAAGGAGCATAGCAGCTAGATCTCCTAATTCTTCATCTCTTTCTTCCAAAAAGTACTCTTGACCCTATAATAATAGCCTCTTTTTCTTTTGATAATTTTATCTTTTTACTTACCATATATTCTCTCTCCCTTTTCATTAGTAATACTTATAGTATATATTATAACAGTTGAATCACCAACTGTGTTTATATTTCTTAACAGATATTTTCGTTGCATACACATACTATAATTAACTTTAATTTATTCCTGTATATTTTAATATAGATATCCCTAGTGGTGGTATCTTAATGTGAATGGATTGATCCCTTCCATCCCATTGCATATTTATTGAATTCATACTATCTTGATTTATTATACCACTACCACCATATTTAGTATCATCACTATTAAGAACCTCTCTATAAGTTCCTTTATATGGAACACCAATCCTATGCATAGTTCTTGGAATTGGTGTAAAATTACAAGCAAATATTAATGTATTCTTTTTCTCATTTCCTTTTCTTACGAAAGTAATTATGCTTTCTTCATTATTAGAACAATTGATCCATTCAAATCCTTTCTGTGTAAAATCATCATACCAGAAAGCATTTTCCTCACGATATAAATGGTTTAGGTCTCTAATATATTCTTGTAACCTCTTATGACTATCATACAATAGCAAATGCCAATCGAGACTTTTACTTTCTGACCATTCATCAAATTGAGCAAACTCATTACCCATGAATTGAAGTTTCTTTCCTGGATGACCATACATGAATCCATATAAAACTCTTAAATTAGCAAATTTCTGCCAGTAATCTCCTGGCATCTTATTGATCATAGAACCTTTTCCATGCACAACTTCATCATGTGATAATACGAGGATAAAATTTTCCGTATAAGCATACACCATACTAAAAGTCAAATCATTGTGATGGTATTTTCTGTGTATAGGTTCTTTTTGCATATATCTCAGACAATCGTTCATCCAACCCATATTCCATTTCATACCGAAACCAAGTCCACCAAGATTTGTTGGTCTGGAAACTCCTGTCCATGACGTAGATTCTTCTGCAATCATCATAATTCCCGGATATCTGCTATACACTATAGAATTAAGATGTTTCAGGAATTCTACTGCTTCATAATTTTCTCTTCCACCACCTTGGTTAGGAATCCATTCACCATAATCTTTTCCGTAGTCCAGATATAACATTGATGCGACAGCATCCACTCTAAGCCCGTCAATATGAAATTTATCAAACCAAAATAAAGCATTAGCTATAAGGAAATTACTAACTTCATTTCTGCTGTAATTGAATATCATAGTACCCCAATGTGGATGTTCCCCTCTTTTTGGGTCATCATGTTCGTATAAAGCAGTACCGTCAAATCTAATAAGTCCATGCTCATCTTTAGGAAAGTGAGCTGGCACCCAGTCCAGTATTACGCCTATATTATTATCATGACAACAATCCACTAGATACATGAAATCCTCTACAGTTCCAAACCTGCTAGTGATAGCATAATATCCGATAACTTGATATCCCCATGAAGCATCATAAGGGTGTTCTGATATTGGTAACAGCTCTATATGAGTATAGCCCATGTCTTTTACATATTCAATCAACTGGTCAGATAATTCTCTATAGCTTAAAAATCCATTGTCATCTTTACGTCTCCATGAACCAAGATGAACTTCATATATAGAAATAGGTTTGTCAATAGGATTATCGTTTTTTCTATTTTTCATCCATTCAGAATCATTCCATTTGTATGAATCAACATCAGCTATTACAGAGGCTGTCTTAGGTCTAAGTTCTGAATAATTACCATAAGGGTCACTTTTCTTTAATAAATAGCTTTCTTTTGTTTTTATTTCATATTTATATTTTTCGCCCACAACTAATGATGGGATGAATATTTCATATATTCCCGAATTGCCGAGCTCCCTCATTTGATTGATTCTTCCATCCCAGTGGTTAAAATCACCTATAACACTAACTCTCACAGCATTTGGAGCCCATACAGCAAATCTAACACCTTTTATACTTTCAAGCTCAACGGTATGTGCACCTAACTTATTATATATCTCATAATGATTACCTTGCCCAAAAAGATAGAGATCTACATCACTTATCATTCTATTATCATATCTATATGGATCTTCCATCTCCCATCTATTTCCTTCTTCGTTTACCATAAGTAATTTATAATCAATCTTTTTATTTATGACTATAGTGTAAAAACCTTCTTCATGTATTTTATCCATTTTCACTTTATGATTATTACTTTTATTTACTAAAAATACTTCCTTGGCATATGGCCAAAATACATTAATGTAGTATTTATTTTTGTATTGGTGAATTCCTAGAATATGATGTGGATCTCTATGATCAGAATTAATAAGAATATTCAGTTCATCTATATTTATATAGTCTTTCATGTATACCACCCTATCACTTTTTATATTACCATTAGTTAACCCCATATAGATTACTAATCAAAATTCATTATATGACTGTTTTTATTATTTATACCAATAAATATACTTTTTATAGTATTGACAAAGAATATATTATTGATTCTATTTCAATAACAAAAGGTTTAATTGAATGCGATATATTATCTCAGAATAAATAGCCATATCTACTATAAAATCGTTAAGTGAAAAATATTCGAGATTACACATAATATAACTATAAGCATAATTATTTACTGTTAAAATCCACAAAAAAATAAAGCCAGTAAATGATATTTAATCATTACTGGCTTATACACTTATTTACTGATATCCATTAATATAATCTAACAAATCATTGTTTTTATCTAAGAAAATAGTAGTATCATTTAAGTTCTTGTAGACATCCATTCTTTGAATGAACTTATAGAACTCCAAATCTTTATTAAGAGACTCTTTGTAGATTTTAATTGCTTCTGCATCTCCATCTGCTTTAGTTATTGCTGCTGTTTCAGTTGCTTTAGCAACAATTTCTCTTTTTTGACGATCTGTATTAGCTTTCGCTATTTTATAAGAAGAATCTCCTTCAGCAATAAGTTTCTCGCTTTCCTTTTCTATCTGCATTGTCATTTTACTTTCAATACTTTCAATATTATCTTTAGGGAAAGTTCTTCTATGAACACCTACATCTGTTACATACACACCAAACTCTTTGAGGAATTTTGGATTAAGTTCATCTAATTCTTTAGTTATATAAGACTCAAGTATTTCACTCTCAAAAAATTCATTAAATACTAATTTATTTACTGATTGAATAACAACAGGATAAAGTCTCTGGTCCATAACTGAATTGGCTCCGTTTTCATCAATAACAGATTCATTGAATTTGACAGGGTCCATTATTCTATATTGTGCATACATTTGAATATCTATAAATCTACTATCTTTAGTATTAATCTTTTCTGAACGTGAAGTATAAGTAAGATTCTTTGAATCATATTTCTCTACTGTTTGCAAAAATGGTACTTTAAAATGTAACCCTTTACTTCTTATAACATTAATAGTGGATTGCTTATTATCTAACAAATTCTGTTTAACTTTATCATAATCTTTGTTGCTAATAATAGTAGACTTAATTTCACCAAATTGTTTAATTACAGCTACCTGATCTTCATTAATTATATATGCACTTGAAGATATTAATATTATCCCTACAACCACTAATATCAATGCAACAATATGTTTTTTCTTCATATTCAGCACCCCCTAATTATCTTTAGAACTTGTCTGTTCTTTAGAACTTATTTGCTGTTTAACGACTTCATCATTTTCTAGGTTATAGAATTTATATATATTAGAATCATTGGTAATATCCATTATAATATTATTGTTAGTTATAAATTCTCGCATTGACTCAATATAATATTTTTCTTTTACAATAGAAGGATTAAGCTTATATTCTCCATACAGTGCTTCAAATTCAGCCACTGCAGCTTTAGCATTAGCAATAACTTCTGCTTTATATCCAAAAGCTTCTTGTTCTATTTCTTGTGCTTCTGCTTCAGCTTGAGGAATTACTGTATTATTATATTTTTCAGCTTCTTCTAACTTACTCTTCTTATATTGGTTAGAATTTTCTTTTTGCCTATAAGCTTCTGCTACAGCAGGTAATAGCTCAACATTTTGTGTCTCTACTGCTTTTATTAAAATTCCGGCCTCATAATCTCTTAATTTTTGTTGCAGCTCTGGGAAAATAACATCATCAATTGCTCCTTTATTAGTTCTGGCATCATCTAATGTAAACTTTTGGTAGCTATTTCTAACTACATCTTCAAGAGCTAAACGTAATGTACCTTCCACATCGTCTACTTTAAATAAATAATTTCTTGAATTATCTATTTTATATTGAATAACAAGATTAAGCATTACTAATGATGCATTATTATTGGCTCCATCAACAATAACTCTTCCTTCATCATTTTGAATTGCATATTCTGGATTAGTAGTTTTTGTCCCTTCTTGAGCTGTTTTGAATCCATATTCCATTTTGAATACTTTTTCTGTTGGTACCTTTCTAACTGTATCTGCAATAGGTACTTTTAAATGTATACCTGCAGTGTCAACAACTTGCTCAAACTCTCCAAATCTTAGTATAACTGCTGATTCCCTATTATCTACCATGTAAAAACAATTAGCTAGTAAAATAGCTGCTAAAGCAATTATTACACCTATAGTAATCAACAATTTAGTGTTTTTCTTTATTTTGTTAAATTTAATGTTTATGACGTCGTCTTTATTACTATTAAAGTTATCACTCATAGTTAAACTCCCTCCTTAAAATTGTTATTATTATATCATACTATCAAAAAAATTTTATGAACAAACTGTTAAATATATAAATAAACAATAAATATTGTTAAATTATTAAAGGACTTATTCATAAAATCAAAAGATTATTTTCATTTTTATAACAAAAATAAAAATCAGTACACACAATGTATACTGATTATAACACATAAAAATCCATATGTAATTATTAATTTAATTTATGAATGAATAAGCCACTTCGTAGCTTAGGTTCGAACCATGTTGATTTTGGAGGCATCAATTTGCCTGCATCAGCTATATTTATAAGTTCTTCTATCTTAGTAGGATACATGGAGAATGCTATTTCCATATCGGTATCAGCTCTTCTCTTAAGTTCATCCAGTCCCCTAATTCCCCCAACAAAATCTATTCTTTTATCTACTCTAACATCAGCTATACCAAGTATAGGTTGCAACAGATAATCATAGAGAATAGAGACATCAAGGCTTAAAACAGGATCATTAATTAATCTTAACCCTTCCTTTGCTGTAAGTTTATACCAATCACCATCTACATACATACCGAAACTATATTTTTCAGTTGGTTTGAAAGGTTTTAAGCCAATCTTTTCAACAATAAAATTCTCTTCAACTTCATTAATGAAATCTTCGACACTTAGATTGTTCAAATCCTTAACAACTCTATTATAATCCATTATATATAATTGGTCATCTGGAAATATAACTGACAAGAAATAATTAAATTCTTCATTACCATTATAATTTGGATTATCCTTACGTCTCTTTAGTGCTACCTTAACAGCTGATGCTGCTCTATGATGTCCATCAGCAATATAAAAGCTATCAATCTGTTTAAAATACCCAACCAATGATTCAATGAGATTATCATCTTCTATTACCCAAATTTTATGTCCAATGTTATCATCAGATCTAAAATCATGAACTGGTTCATTATTGATAACAAAATCATTAATAATAGTGTTTATTTTTTCTTTGGATTTGTATGTCAAGAAAATAGGTCCTGTATTAGCATCTAGATAGTCAACATGATTAATCCTATCTTGCTCTTTAACTTCCCTAGTCAATTCATGTTTTTTGATTTTATTATTCAAATAATCATCTACTGATGTACATGTTACGATTCCTAATTGTTTCCTACCATTCATCTCAAGTTGATACAAATACAATAGTGGTTTCTTATCTTGAATAAAATAACCTTTATTAATAAACTCATCAAACTTTTCTCTAGCATGTTCATAAACTTTTTTATCATAGATATCAATATCAGAGTTCAGTTCAACTTCCGCTCTATCTATTCTAAGAAAAGAGTAAGGCTTTCCTTCAACCTCTTTCGTAGCTTCTTGTCTATTATAAACATCATATGGTAACGCAGCTATATCTTCTACATACCTATCAGCAGGTCTGATACCTGGAAATGGTCTGATTACTGCCATTTTCTTCACTCCTAAAATAAAGAACTATAATATAAAAAACAATCACTTCATATATTATAGTTCCTATATTCATTATTTTATAATTCTAATTTCAACTATTCCATTGATTATTTTATGACCCTTACTTTAACGATTCCATCGATAGCTTTTAATTCATCCACAATCTCACTTGTAATCTTGCTTTCTACATCAATCAAAGTATATGCCCAATCTTTTTTGCTTTTATTGATCATATCAATGATGTTAATATTTTTTGATGCCAAAGCAGTTGTAATATTACTAACCATATATGGAATATTTTTATGATTTACTGCGATTCTTGATGTTGCATGACATACTCCCATATTACATTCAGGATAATTGACTGAATTAGTTATATTACCATTTTCAATATAATCTTTTACTTCATTAACCGCCATAACAGCACAATTGATTTCTGATTCAGGTGTTGATGCTCCAAGATGAGGTATGCATATAACATTCTTCATGTTGAGAACTTTATCATATGGGAAATCAGTTATGTATCTAGCGATCTTACCAGATTCTAATGCTTTTTCCAATGAACTATCATCACATAAACCAGCTCTAGAGAAATTGAGTAATCTTACTCCATCTTTCATTAAAGAGATATTTTCATCATTAATCATACCTTTTGTATTATCCATAAGAGGTACATGTATACTGATGTAATCTGAATTCATGAATAAATCATCAAGAGTATCTGATTTTTTGATATTATGATCTAGTTCCCAAGCGGACTCAACTGATATGAATGGATCATATCCTAATACTTTCATACCTAGAGCTTCTGCTGCATTAGCAACCAAAACACCAATAGCACCTAATCCTATTACACCCAAAGTTTTGCCTTTGATTTCAGGTCCAACAAAATTAGACTTACCAGCTTCCACGAGTTTCGGTACTTCATCACCTTTATCCTTTAAAGTCTTAGCCCAATCAATAGCTCCAACAATATTTCTTGATGCTAACAATAGACCTGCCATAACCAATTCTTTGACTGCATTAGCATTAGCACCTGGCGTATTAAATACTACTATACCTTTTTCTGAACATTTATCGATTGGTATATTATTAACACCTGCACCTGCACGTCCAACAGCTTCTAAACTACTAGGCAATTCCATATCATGCATTTTATAGCTTCTTAGCAATATACCGTTAACGTCTTTATCATCAACTATTTCAAATCTGTCACTAAATAATTCAAGGCCTTCTTTTGCAATATTATTGAGAGTCTTAATCTTGTACATTGTATTCAGTCCCTTCCTATTATAATAGATAAAAATTTATTTATTATCATCTTCAAATTTTTTCATAAACTCAACTAATTTCTTAACACCTTCAACAGGCATTGCATTGTAAATACTAGCTCTCATACCACCAACAGTTCTATGGCCTTTTAAGTTAACCATACCTTGTTCTGCTGCTTCTTTTATGAATTTAGCATTAAGTTCATCTGTAGGTAAAACAAATGGAATGTTCATTAATGAACGATCTTCTTTTACTACTGTTCCTTTGAATAATTCACTACTATCAAGATAATCATAGATTAATTTTGATTTCTCTTCATTTCTTTTTTGGATAGCTTTGATTCCACCTATATTTTTAACCCACTCGAAAACCATTCCAGCTACATATATACTGTAGGTTGGAGGTGTGTTAAACATGGAACCTTTATCTGAATGTGTTTTATATTGAAGCATTGTAGGTGTAATGTCCATGCTATCACCAATTAGATCTTCTCTAATAATAACAACTGTAACACCAGCTGGTCCCATATTTTTCTGTGCACCAGCATAAATAACTCCATATTTGCTTACGTCAACTTCTTCAGATAATATATTTGATGACATATCAGCTACGATAGGTACATCTCCAGTATCAGGTAATTCATTGAATTTGGTTCCATAAATTGTATTGTTGGATGTTATATGAAAATAATCTGCATCTTTTGTAAAGCTATCTTTATCAAGTTTTGGAATATATGTAAAAGTTTTGTCTTCTGATGAAGCTACAACATTAACTTCACCATATTTTTTAGCTTCTGCTATAGCCTTCTTAGACCAAGCACCTGTATTGACATAATCTGCTTTTTTGGTACCGTTGAATAGATTAAGTGGTATCATAGCAAATTGTGTTGAAGCTCCGCCTTGTAGAAATAGCACTTTATAATTATCTGGTATATTCATGATTTCCCTAAATGTCTTCTCTGCTGTATCTATGATGTTTTGATATGCTGGGGATCTATGACTCATCTCCATAACTGACATTCCCGTATTATCATAATTAGTCATTTCTTTAGAAGCTTTTTCAAGCACTTCTAAAGGAAGCATAGATGGTCCTGCTGAAAAATTGAAAACTCTGTTCATTTTTTATCACTCCAAATCGAAATTTTTATATGTAACATATTCAACTATTTATTTCATTGTCTTTGCAAGACAAACATCATTGTCTGTCTTCAAACAAAATATTCAAACTATTTCATTTATAATGATATAATATATTCATTAAATAATGTTAATTGTTTGTTAAAAAAATGATAAACTCATAAATCTAATATTTTATAGTTTAATATGTTAATGCACTAAATATAATATATTATAAAAAGCTTAACTAGTCAAGAAAAAATACCTTCACAAAGCTAAAAATTTATGGTATTATAGTAAATTTCTTATTATATAATAATTATTTTTCTGCAATATTATAACTATAACATATTTTTTAATATTTGTTAAATATTTATCAGCTCTTAAAAAACGGCTAACACATTTTTTGACTTTTACTTTTCTAATATCGTTAATATCCATTTGCCTACGACTATCTTGTACTATTTGTTATTTTATGAAATATTTCTCATGCGATAACCCTAACTCTAAAAAGCAAAAAACTTTTCTAAACCAACAGTAATACTGTCTATATTAGAAAAGTTTAATCTGTAACTTCATTAATATACTACTCTAGAAATAAAATCATATAGTATTCGTCGGCATAAGTTCCATCACTGTATTTTAATGCATGTTTTTTAGTTCCATATTTCTCAAAACCAAATTTTTCATACATTGAAATAGCTCTGCTATTTTCAGTAACAACTTCTAGCTCCAGTTGTTCAACACCTTTTTCTTTACACCAATTGATACATTCATTCATCAGTAATCTACCAATACCCTTGCTCCAATATTTTTTTCTAACGGAAATACCCATTGCAGCTCTATGAAGATATCTTTTATTATTTGTAACAATCCCTACTGAGCAATTGGCTACGATTGTACCGTCTATTTCCCCAATAAACAATATATTATTATCAGCATTCATCATACCCTTAATAAATTCTTTTTCTTGCTCCAATGTGAAACAAAATTCACCGGGCTCACGTGCCAAGAATTTTGTTTCATCATCAACTGTCTTTAGTAAGTCAATTAAACCTTGAGCATCATCTTCTGATACATTACGTATAATAAGTTTCTGACCATCTTTCAAGACATTCTCGTTATATACTTCCATAAAATTTCCCCCATTTAAAATGCTATTATTCAACAATTACATCTTCAATAGGTTTTCCTGGTGCAACCATAGGAAAAACTTTGTCATCTTTATCAATAACACAATTAATGATTACAGGTTTTGTTTCATCAATAGCTTTTCTGAAAACATCTTCTACCTGATCTTTATCCGTAATATCATATCCTACAGCTCCCATAGATTCCGCTAACTTAACATAGTCCAAATCTTGATTTAGAGTAGTGAATGAATATCTTTCTCCATAGAATAATGTCTGCCATTGTCTAACCATACCAAGAACTCCATTATTGATGACTAAGACGATTATTTTAATATTGTGTCTAACAGCCGTTAGTAGTTCATTGAAATTCATGCGAAAACTTCCATCACCTGCAATATTTACAACTATCTTATCAGGATTACCTACTTTAGCTCCGATACAAGCTCCAAATCCGTAACCCATAGTTCCAAGACCACCAGAAGTTAAGAACTTTCTAGGTTCTGAAAACTTATAGTATTGTCCAGCCCACATCTGATGCTGACCTACTTCTGTTGTGATAATTGCTTGACCATTAGTGATTTCATCTAATTTTTCAATTGCATATTGAGCACTAAGACAACCTTCAGGATATTTTAGTGGATATTTTTCTTTCAAATACTTTATTTCATTAAGCCAAACAGTATGATTTTGATTCTCTAGATTATCATTTAATTTTTGTAATACTTTCTTGATATCACCTATTACAGAATGATGAGTCAATATATTCTTATTAACTTCTGCTGGATCAACATCTATCTGAAGTACCCTAGCTCCATTGGCAAATTTATCAGGTTTTCCAATTACTCTATCACTAAACCTAGCTCCAACTACTATAAGTAGATCACAAGATGTTACACCTAGATTACTGGCTTTTGAACCATGCATTCCAATCATGCCTGTATATAGTTTATCTGTTGTTGGAAATCCCCCTATTCCCATCAAACTACATGTAACAGGTGCTTGAACTTTATTAGCGAATTCTTCTAATTCTTTAGAGGCTTCTGAAATTATAACTCCTCCACCAGCATAAATATATGGCTTTTGAGAATTATTAATTAACTCTAAAGCTTTTTCAATAGATTCAGTTGTAATATCTTTGGAACATCTTCCTACTTTCTTAGGTTCTTTCTTTTCATATTCCCACATATTCGCTGTTACATCTTTCGGTATATCAATAAGAACTGGACCTGGACGACCTTCTTTAGCTGTATAAAAAGCTTCTCTTATGATATCAGCCAAATCTTTTACATCTTTTACAATATAATTATGTTTCGTAATAGGCATTGTCACTCCAGTTATATCAACTTCTTGAAAACTATCTCTTCCTAATAAAGAGACAGGAACATTACCTGTAATAGCAACCATTGGTACGGAATCCATGTAAGCAGTAGCTATTCCTGTAACTAAATTAGTTGCACCTGGTCCAGAAGTAGCTACAACAACTCCAACTTTACCAGTTGATCTTGCATAGCCATCAGCTGCATGAGATGCACCTTGTTCATGAGATGTAAGAATATGCTTAATACTATCCATATTTTTATATATTTCATCATATATATTCAGAACAGCACCACCTGGATATCCAAATACTGTATCAACATTTTGCTCTTTTAAACATTCAATTACAATCTGCGCTCCTGTTAATTTCACTCTATCATCTCCTTCTTACATCTTCATGTAAATCTTTTATTTATGATTTCTATTTTATTATTCTCAACTTCTCACCCTTTATTTAATTCAGGTAAATAAAGAGTTATAGGTTTGAGTTGGTTATTATTCTAATATTGCTCCTGTACTAGCTGATTTTACTAATTTAGCATATCTAGCTAAGTAACCTTTTTTGATCTTTGGTTCTTTCGGTACGAAAGCTTTTCTTCTTGATTCTAACTCTTCATCAGATACTTTAAGGTTAATTAAACCTTTTTCTATATCAATTTCTATTATATCTTTATCTTTTACAAGTCCTATATTACCACCGTCAGCTGCTTCAGGTGATACATGACCAATAGCCGCTCCTCTAGTTGCTCCGCTGAATCTTCCATCAGTAATGAGTGCTACTTCTTTATCAAGTCCCATACCCGCTAAAGCAGAAGTTGGTGAAAGCATTTCTCTCATACCAGGTCCACCCTTTGGTCCTTCATAACGAATAACTACAACATCACCTTTATTGATTTGTCCATCATAGATAGCTTTTATAGCTTCATCCTCAGAATCAAACACTCTTGCTGGACCTTCATGCTGTAACATTTGTTTAGCTACTGCCGATCTCTTCACAACACAACCGTCTGGAGCAATATTACCTTTTAATACTGCAATACCACCAGTTGTACTGTGTGGATTATCTATAGGTCTTATAACATTATTATCTCTGTTAACAGCTTTTTCTATGTTTTCACCTACTGTTTTACCAGTAGCTGTCAATAAATCTGTATTTAATAGATTCTTCTTAGACAATTCTTTCATTACAGCCTGAACACCACCAGCATTATACAAGTCTTGTATATGATAAGGTCCTGCTGGACTTAACTTACATAAGTTAGGAGTTTTACTGCTTATTTCATTAGCTATATCAAGATTAAGTTCTACTTCCGCTTCATGAGCTATAGCAGGCAGATGCAACATACTATTCGTACTGCATCCTAGAGCCATATCAACTGTCAATGCATTATAAAATGCTTTTTCATTCATGATATCTCTTGGTTTGATATCTTTTTCCAATAAGTTCATGACTGCCATTCCAGCAAGTTTTGCTAATCTTATTCTTTCAGCATACGTTGCTGGTATAGTTCCATTACCAGGAAGTCCAAGTCCTAATACTTCTGTTAAACAATTCATACTGTTGGCAGTAAACATACCTGAACAAGAACCACAACTAGGACATGCATTATTTTCACATTCATATACTTCGTCTTCGCTCATTGAACCTGCTTTGAATGAACCTACTGCTTCAAAAACACTATTAAGGTCAAGGTCTTTTCCTTTTTTATTTATTGACATCATGGCACCACCACTTACTACCACAGTTGGAATATTAAGTCTAGCAGCTGCCATTAACATACCGGGAACAATCTTATCACAGTTAGGAACCATAACAAGCGCATCAAATCCATGTGCCATGGTCATTGCTTCTATTGAATCTGCAATCAACTCTCTTGTTACAAGAGAATAATGCATTCCTACATGTCCCATTGCTATACCATCACATACTCCGATTGCAGGGAAAACAATAGGTGTACCACCGGACATTAATACTCCTGTTTTTGCTGCATCAACTATAGTATCTAGATGTATATGACCTGGAACTATATCATTCTGTGAATTAACTATACCTATTAAGGGTCTCCTTATCTCTTCATCTGTATATCCCATTGCTTTAAATAAAGATCGATGAGGGGCTCTTTCTATACCAGTTTTTACACTATCGCTTCTCATAAAATATCACCCTATCTTCTTATAATTTATTTACTATCAAACTACCCATTTCTTTTGTTCCAACTAATTTCATACCTTTACTCATGATATCACCAGTACGATATCCGTCTTCTAATACTTCTTCAACAGCTTTTTCTATAGATTTCGCTTCGTTTTCTAAATCAAAAGAATATCTAAGCATCATTGCTACAGATAGAATTGTAGCTATTGGATTGGCTTTGTCCATTCCTGCAATATCTGGTGCTGAACCATGAATAGGTTCATACATACCAAGTTTAGAACTTCCTAGACTTGCTGATGGAAGCATTCCGATAGAACCTGTAATCATACTAGCTTCATCAGATAAAATATCTCCGAACATGTTTCCTGTAAGGATAACGTCAAACTGCTTAGGATTGATGACCAACTGCATAGAACCGTTATCTACATATAAATGATTAACTTCAACCTCTGGATAATCTTTTGCCATCTCTTCAACAACTGATCTCCATAATCTTGAATTCTCTAATATGTTAGCTTTATCAATGCTAGTAACTTTTTTGTTACGTTTCATAGCAGTATCAAATCCAACTTTTGCTATTCTCTTTATTTCATCAACACTATACATCATAGTGTCATAGGCTTGTTCTCCTTCTCTACCTCTTTTACCAAAGTAGATACCACCTGTCAATTCTCTAACAACAACAAGATCAAGTCCTCCATCACCAATTATTTCATCTTTTAATGGACATGCGTCTCTTAATTGTTTAAACATAGTCGCTGGTCTAATATTAGCGAATAACTCTAATTCACTTCTAAGTCCTAATAATGCTTTTTCTGGTCTTTCATCTCCTGAAAGATTATCCCACTTAGGTCCACCTACTGCACCTAAAAGTACGGAATCACTTTTCTTACATACATCTATAGTATCTTGTGGCAAAGGTTCTCCTACATTATCTATAGCCACTCCACCTGCTAATACTTCTTTATATTCAAAACTATGTCCGAATTTCTCTCCTACTTTATCAAGAACTAATTTACCTTGTTCAACAATATCTGGTCCGATCCCGTCTCCAGGAATAACTGCTATATTAAAATTCATCTTAAGTTTCCATTCCTTTCATATAAAATGTCTATCTATATAATAATTCTGAAATATATTGTCTCTATCAATTACATAAATTAAATATCACTTACATAAAATTACTCACTTTACCCTGACCCTCTACTTCTTAATATAATTAATTAACCCATCAGCTTTAATTATTTTTTGCATAAATTCTGGGAATGCTTCACCTTGATAAGTTTTATCCTTGGTTACATTAGTTATAACACCTGTATCAAAATCAACCTCAACTTCGTCTCCTGCTTCAATTCCTTTAACAGCCTCATCACATTCAAGAATAGGAAGTCCGATATTAATAGCATTTCTATAGAATATTCTTGCGAAAGTGCTAGCTATTACACAAGATATTCCTGCCGCTTTAATAGATATAGGAGCATGCTCTCTTGAAGAACCGCATCCGAAATTCTTGTTAGCAACCATTATGTCGCCTTCTTTAACATTCTTAACAAAATCTCCATCAATATCTTCCATACAATGCGCCGCTAATTCTTTTGGCTCAGTTGTATTTAGATATCTTGCAGGAATTATTACATCTGTATCTACATTATCGCCGTATTTAAAAACTTTACCTCTAGCCTTCATCTAATCACCTCTACGAATTTTTATTATTACACTCTTTACTATTCACATAATAGATTTTATTTAATTACATATATTTATAAATCTTCTGGTCCTGCAATTTTTCCTAATACAGCTGATGCTGCCGCTACAACAGGACTCGCAAGATATACTTCTGATTCAACATGACCCATTCTACCAACGAAGTTTCTGTTAGTTGTAGCCACTGCTCTTTCACCTTTTGCAAGAATACCCATATGACCACCAAGACATGGTCCACAAGTTGGAGTACTAACTATAGCTCCAGCTTCTATGAATGTTCTGAGTAATCCTTCTTCCATTGCTTGAAGGTATATTGTTTGTGTAGCTGGAAATACAATAGTTCTAACTCCCTTTTTAACTTTTCTACCTTTCAAAAGGCTTGCCGCAGCTCGTAGGTCTTCAATTCTACCATTAGTACATGATCCAATGACAACTTGGTCGATCTTCACATCTCCAACTTCATCAATTGTACGTGTATTATCTGGAAGATGAGGAAAAGCTACTGTAGGTCTAAGTTCATCCAATTTTATTTCATAAACAGCATCATATTCAGCATCTTCATCTGCTACATATACTGTATGTTCTTTAGTTGAATGGTCTTTTACATATTCTAATGTTTTTTCGTCCACTGGGAAGATTCCGTTCTTTCCTCCTGCTTCTATAGCCATGTTAGCCATAGTAAATCTATCGTCCATTGAAAGATAATTAAGCCCATCTCCAACGAATTCCATTGATTTGTATAATGCACCATCTACACCGATTAGACCGATGATGTGTAGGATAACATCTTTTCCACTTACCCATTTGGCTGGTTTACCAGTCAAATTAAATTTCAATGCTGAAGGAACTTTGAACCAACATTTTCCTGTAGCCATTCCTGCAGCCATATCAGTACTTCCGATTCCAGTAGAGAAAGCTCCTAATGCTCCGTAAGTACATGTATGTGAATCTGCACCGATTACAACGTTTCCTGGAACAACTAATCCTTTTTCAGGGATAAGAGCATGTTCAATTCCCATTTCTCCAACTTCAAAATAATTCTCCACTTCTTTATCAAGAGCGAATTCTCTTACACATTTACATTGTTCAGCTGCTTTTATATCTTTATTAGGTGTAAAATGGTCAGGTACTATAGCGACTTTACTTTTATCAAAAACCTTATTTACTCCTATTTTTTTAAATTCATTTATCGCAACTGGTGTTGTTATATCATTTCCAAGTACTAAATCAAGATCAGCCTCAATTAATTGCCCTGCCTTTACTTCTTTTAATCCGGCATGAGCAGCTAATATCTTTTGAGTCATTGTCATTCCCATATATGTGTCCTCCTTTTAATATCTAAACTAATTCTGTTCTAATTATTATTTGTTTAATGTTCCTATGTTATAACTCTTTATTAATTATTTTTATATATAAGCTTTCATTTTATTGGTAAGCTCTCTCAGTAATTTGACTTCTATCGAATCTATAAGAGCTATTAAACTTGCATTAATAATGTCTGTTGAAACACCAACTGTAGACCATTGATGTACACCATCTGTAGAAGTGATAAGAACTCTAACTTTTGCGGCAGTAGCTTCTTTTGTATCAAGTACTCTAACTTTATAATCTGTTAGATGAACTTTTTTAAGCTCTGGATAAAACATTTCTAAAGCTTGTCTAAGAGCTTTATCTAATGCATTTACTGGTCCATCACCTTCAGCAGCTACCATTTTTATCTTATCATCCACATTAACTTTTACCATTGCAAAAGCAGTTAATTTGCCTGTTTCATTAGGTTTTTCACCGATTGTTTTGAAATTTTCCAATATAAAAAATGGTTTGTATTTGCCTAGATTTTTTCTTATAATTAATTCAAATGTACTTTCTGCACCTTCAAATTGATAACCTTCATGTTCCAACTCTTTTAGTCTATCCATAATCAGCATTGTTTCAGGTGAATCCTTTTTGACGTCAGGAGCAACCTTCTGTATTTTTTTAAGTATAGTACTTCTTCCTGCTACCTCTGACATTAGGAATCTTCTTTCATTTCCAACAATCTCAGGATTAATGTGTTCAAAAGACTTAGATGATTTGTTGACACCGTCAATATGCATACCACCTTTGTGAGTGAAAGCTGCTCTACCTACATAAGGTTCTTTAGCATCTAAGGAAACATTAGCTATTTCAGCTACTTTTCTGGCTACCCCTGTCAATAATTCTAATTTTTCTTTGCTAATGCAATGATAATCTTTTTTTATCTGTAGATTAGCAATTACAGTTGATAGATTAGCATTACCACATCTTTCTCCAAAACCAATATAAGTTCCTTGAACCTGCTTTGCTCCTGCCAGTACTGCCATTACAGTATTAGCAACAGCCATACCACAGTCATTATGGCAATGAATTCCTACTTCTTTTTTACAAGTATCTACAACTGATTTAGTGATTTCGTATATTTCATTAGGCATACAACCGCCATTAGTATCACAGAGAACTATACTGTCCGCTCCACCATCAACAGCTGCTTCTAATGTTTTCATAGCATACTTTTGATTGGCTTTATAACCATCAAAGAAATGTTCAGCATCATACACGACTTCTTTTCCTTTTTCTTTGAAGAATGCTACCGTATCCTTAATCATGTTAAGATTTTCTTCTAATGTAGTATTTATGATATCTTTTACATGAAAATCCCAGCTCTTACCGAAAATAGCAACCACTGGTGAGTCAGCTAGAAGTAGTGATTTTACATTAGCATCATCTTGGACTTTTATATTTCTTCGTCTTGTACTTCCAAAAGCAGTTAATTTAGTGTTATTTAATGCAATTTCTTTGACACGTTTAAAAAATTCCAAATCCTTAGGGTTTGAACCGGGGTTGCCTGCTTCAATGTAGGAAACACCAAGTTCGTCAAGAGCTTTTACAATTTTCAATTTATCCTCTACTGAAAACGATATTCCCTCAGCTTGAGCACCATCTCTAAGGGTAGAATCGTAGATTTTTATATTTTTTTCCAACTGATATTCCCTCCTATATAATAGACAACTTAATGCATATTTCAAATAAATCATCTTAGTACATTTCAACATTTTCATCAAACTTTTTTCGGTATTTATTGTTAGTTTTGTACAATTCTACACTGATTTTTTTTAATAAAAAGGTCGGTTAATAAACCGACCATATAAGTTTTTATTACTTATTTCATCCAGCTCATCATTTTTCTAAGTTCTTTTCCAACTTTTTCAATTTGATGATCAGCCTGCATTCTTCTTGTTGCTAAAAATGCTGGGCGATTAGCTTTATTTTCTAAAATCCAATTTCTTGCGAATGTACCATCTTGAATTTCTCCAAGTACTTTTTTCATTTCTTTCTTAGTCTCGTCTGTAATAATTCTCTTACCTACTTCATAATCTCCATATTCAGCAGTATCACTAATTGAATATCTCATATATGATAAACCACCTTGATTAATTAAATCAACGATAAGTTTCATTTCATGGCAGCATTCGAAATATGCACTTTCTGGTTGGTAACCAGCTTCAACAAGTGTTTCGAATCCAACTTTGATAAGTTCTGATACTCCACCACAAAGTACTGCTTGTTCTCCGAATAAATCTGTTTCAGTTTCTTCTTTGAAAGTTGTTTCAAGAATACCTGCTCTTGCTCCACCGATACCAGCTGCATATGCAAGTGATAGATCTTTGGCACCATTAGCATCTTGATATACTGCTATCAAACAAGGAACTCCTTTACCTTCTAAGTATTGACTTCTAACTGTATGTCCTGGTCCTTTTGGAGCAACCATGAAAACATTAACATCTGCTGGAGGAACGATTTGTCCATAATGAATATTGAAACCATGAGCAAATACTAAAGAGTTTCCAGCTTCTAAATTAGGTTCTATGCTTTCTTTATATAATTGACTTTGTTTTTCATCGTTAACCAAAATCATGATTACATCTGCTTGTTTAGTTGCTTCTGCTGCTACTGCTACTTTTAGACCAGCTTCTTCAGCTTTTTTCCATGATTTGCTTCCTTCATATAAACCAACTACTACATCCACACCTGACTCATGAAGATTAAGTGCATGTGCATGACCTTGACTTCCATATCCAATAACTGCTACAGTCTTTCCTTCTAATAATGATAAGTTACAATCGTTTTCATAAAACATTTTTGCCATTTTAATTTCCTCCTATTTTTTCTTCTTATATTTGAGTTAGGGATGGTTAAAATATAACTTAACTTATATCTAATACATATGTTCTATTGGGACATCTGTCAATATATAATAAATGATATTTTAGCCTTTACCTTAGCTAATCAATGTATTGTTTTATTTCTTTGCTACCACGTCCAAGTGCAGTAAGTCCAGTTCTAGCAATTTCTTTAACTCCATAAGGTTCTACTAGATTAAGAAATGCTTCTACTTTATTCTGGTCTCCTGTTATTTCAACAGTAAGTGTTTCACTTGAAACATCTATTATGTTAGCTCTAAATATTCCAGCTATTTCAATGATAGCTGCTCTGTTTTTATCTTCTGCTGATATTTTTACCAAAGCTAATTCTCTATATACGGAATTTCCTGGTTTCAGCTCTATTATATTATAAACATCAACTAATTTATTTAGCTGTTTTGTTATCTGCTCTATAATCAAGTCATTTCCTCTAGCTACAATCGTCATTCTGGAAAACTCAGGGTTTTCAGTTACTCCAACAGACAAACTGTCAATATTGTATCCTCTTCTGCTAAACAATCCAGCGACTCGACTCAGGACCCCAGAATGGTTAGTAACTAAAACTGATAATACGTGTCTATTCATAAATATTCCTCCTTCCAATGTCTACTAAATCAACCAAATAATTAGTTTGTTGGTTTATTAAGTTATTGTGCTAAATAATCAAATTAAACTACTACCTTTTTCAGTGAAAGTTTCGTACCCGTAAGTTTCATTGTTATTGATATGTAGCCTAATTTTATATATAAAAACGCCCCTACAGACTAAACTGTAGGGACGAGGAAACCACGCGATACCACCCTAATTGTCTTTACAATCAAAGACCACTCTATACAGGTTCTAACAAACCCTAGCCTATAACGGGGCTCCCCGGTAACCACCTACTATTTTCAATGGTCCTGCTCAAGAGCGATGTATATTTTTACAGTAGTACTGATTCTCACCAACCATCAGTTCTCTGAAACCACATATGCAAATTATACGTCTCTATCACTGCATTTATCTGACAATTTCTTTTGATTGATAGTATTATACCAAGATAAACTATCCATGTCAAGCTTTAATTGATGTTTTTTCTATATTTATTTTTAATTACAATTATGGTAATTTTATGCACGCTAGTGAATATTTATAAACAAGCTCCTATTTTTAACTGTGTATGACAGTTCCACTTTCACCTTTTATAACATAAGGAGCATTTTTTAGTGAAGCTATTACTGCACGCCTTTCTTCTTTACCTTTTACGAATTCCATAGCTGCTTTTACTTTTGGTAGCATACTTCCTGCTGAAAAATGTCCTTCTTCTATATATTTCTCTGCTTCTTCTACGTATACATCACTCAGGGATTTTTCATTAGGTTTTCCATAATTGAGACATACGTTATCAACAGCAGTCAATATGAAGAGATAATCAGCATCAACGGTATCAGCCAATTTTGCAGAAGCATAATCTTTATCAATGACAGCCTCTACACCTTTAAAATCACCTTCACCATCTTTAACTACAGGTATGCCTCCTCCTCCACAAGCAATTACTATGAATTCATTATCCAACATATTTATTATTGATTCCTTTTCAACCAAATCAACTGGTTTTGGAGAAGCTACCATTTTTCTATAACCTCTACCAGCATCTTCTTTTATAATAAGGTCTTTATCCTTTTCCATCAATTCTGTAGCTTCTTCTTTAGTATAATAACCACCTATAGGTTTAGTGGGATTATTGAAAGCTTCATCATCTTTATCAACTATAATCTGTGTCACAACTGTAGCAACATGCCAAGGCATCTTCTTTTTAGTCAACTCTTTTTTAATACCTTTTTGAAGATGATATCCTATATATCCCTGACTCATAGCAGTACACTCTGGAAGTTTAACAGGTACTACTTTGTCATTGACTTTAGATGCTTCTTCAAATGCTAGATTGATCATTCCCACCTGTGGTCCATTACCATGACTGATAATTATCTCATTCCCTTGAGCAATCAATTCCACTAGAGCTTCCGCAGCTTTACTTATTTTCTCTTGCTGCTCTTCTGGTGTAGTTCCTAGAGCATTTCCACCCAGCGCAATTACTATTCTGTGTAAAGCATTTTTATAATGCATTCTAATTCAACTCACTTTCAACTGTGATTTCTAATCCAAGCTTTTTCTATAGAGATATACACCAAATAATGTTGTCAGGATAAATCCGATGATTAGTGTCAGATGATATAATGAATCCCATCCTTCACCTGTTACAAACAACAATATTACCCCTAGAGCAATAAATAAAAATCCAAGTATACTTGAAAGATACAAACCAAATTTCCCTAAAGGCACTTTGTATGGTCTTTCTACATCAGTATCCTTGTTTCTTAGTTTTACAGCTGATGGGAATAACCATAAATATGGCAAGAAGAATATCAAAAAACTAAAGGATAGTATTGTCCAAAATGCATCATTGGCACTTCCTGATAATAAGAAGTTCAATACAATTAAAACTGTAGAAATGACACCCATCAATACATATGAGTAGTCTGGTGTATTATATTTTCTATGTCTGTGACCTAATAACTTTGTCTTCTTAGTAAATTCAGCTTGGTCCAGAACTTCCACTCCACCTAGAGTCCACGAAATCATGTTAGAGACAAGAGTAAATAATGCCACAGCAACAATAACATTGAATACCGCTGTCTGTGCATTTCCAAAAATACTACATAACTCTTTTATAGCTAGAATGAAGCCATCAAGAGGTTGTATATCTCCTGCTGGAATAGCTGCTAACACACCAAAAGTACCAATCACATATAATGCTGTTATCAGTATTCCTGCTAAGATTGTCATCTTAGGTATGTTCCTCTCTGGATTCTCTATACTGGAAGCCACAGAACTAATCAACTCGAAACCTAATAGATTATATACTATTGCTGAGCTGAATGAAATTGTATTGAAATCAAATTCAAGTGCAAAATTGGAAATAGAAAAATCATTAGCAAAACCTTTTTGTACTCCATATACAGCACCTAAAACACCGAAAACAATTAGCACAGCAACTTTTAAAATAGCCGCAATATTAGTTACTTTTATACTGAAATCAACACCTCTTATACCGATATATACGATAATCCAACACATGATGATAGCTAAAGCCGCCAATATCCACAAATCCATATTAGGTACATATGCCATTGAAAACCAAGTACTGAAAGCTATAAAAACCGCTGGCATCCAAAAAGCAACATTAACCCAATAATACCAAGCCACAAGTGTTGCTTGAAAATCTCCATAAGCTCTCCTTACCCATGCGAAGATACCTCCATCTTCTGGATATGCCGCTCCTAATTCAGCGTTAATAAGCCCATATGGAATGAAAAATAGAATAGCCGTCAGTATCCATATTGTTATAGATGAAACTCCCATTGCAGCTGGAGCTACAAATGTATCTAGAACAACTATTCCACATACTGTAAATGAAACCATTTTAAACAAACTAACTTTCTTTTCTGCCATAATCTCCGCTCCTTTTATTAAAGGGATAGAATTGCTTTACCCCTATTTTATTTATAACGGTTGTTGTTGCGTAATACAGTGAATATTTCCTCCACCTAATATTATTTCTCTTGCATATATTCCTTCTATTTTTCTATCAGGAAACACTTTCTGTAAAGTCTCCATTGCCATATCATCATGAACCTTGTCACCAAACAGAGGTAAAATTATCGAGTCATTACCTATATAAAAATTAGCATATGAAGCAGCTTGTCTATCTCCCTCTTCTCTTGGTAATGTACCATCTACACTATCAACACCTTCACTCTCTTCTTTCGTAATCAAAACTTCATCCGGTATATGCAATTTATGAATCTCCAATTTTCTACCTTTCGCATCTACTTCATTAACTAAACGATCATAAGCTGCTTTTGATAATTCATACTGAGGGTCTTCTTTATCATCTGTCCAAGCTAATACAATAACACCAGGTGCACAATAGTGAACAATATTATCCACATGCCCGTTTGTCTCATCAAGATAAATACCATATGGAATCCATAACACTTTTTCTACACCTAGATATTCTTTTAGAACATTAGTTATTTCTTCTTTTGACAGATGAGGATTTCTACTCTCATGAAGCAAACATATCTCAGTAACAATAGCTGTTCCATCACCATCTGTATGGATTGAACCACCTTCTAATATGAAATCATCCAAGCTATAATAGTCCAATTCTTCTATTTCACACACTTTTCCAGCTACTTCATCATCTTTATCCCACGGGAAATATAATCCATCAACCAGACCTCCCCATGCATTAAATCGCCAATCTATCCCTCGTACAACTCCTTCATCATTAACAACGAAAGTCGGTCCTATATCTCTCATCCAAGCATCGTCATTAGACATTTCGACAACTCTGATATTATCACTAAGAACTTCTCTAGCTGAGCTATACTGTCTCTCTGATACACACATTGTTACCTTTTCATACTTAGCAATAGCTTCAGCTACATCAGCGTAAGCTTTTTGAGCAGGTTTCGCACCTAGTCTCCAGTTATCAGTTCTTTCTGGCCAAACCATCCAACATCCTTTATGTGGTTCAAATTCACCTGGCATCCTGAATCCGTCTTTTTTTGGTGTACTATCTATCTTTTTAGCCATATTTTCCTCCTTATCTGTGTAATCCTTCAATATAGTCCATTGTTAGATTGATTTTAAGAAATTTCTTATTTTATCGTCATGACATTTTATCTTTTCTTGTGTAGGTTCTTCATTAAATCTGAAAGTAAGATATACTAAAAGAGCCATCTGAGCAGTTAATCTATTTTCAGCTTCATCAAAAATTACCGATCTATCGCCTTCCATTACTTCTCTAGTTACTTCCCTTTGGTCATTAGCTGGTAGACAATGCATGAATATAGCATCTTTTCCTGCTTTTTCCATCAATTCTTCTGTTATCACATATTTAGGAATAAATGTTTTCAGTCTAATTTCTTTTTCTTCTTCTTGACCAAACCAATAAAAGCTATCTGCAATGATAATATCACAACCTTTTACCTCTTCTATATCATCAGTTACAGTAAGTTTGCCACCTGATTCTTTAATATTTTTGTTAGCTATATCTTGCCATGATTGTGGTGCTTGGAATTTCTCTGGACCTATATGTTTGTAATGCATACCGAATTTAGTACAAGCAAACATAAGTGATGAATTTACATTAGTAGCGTCACCAACAAAAGCTACTGTCAAGTCAGATAACTTTTTACCTTCTGGTAAATGTTCCATCATAGTAAATAAGTCCGCCATGATCTGAGTTGGATGCAACCAGTCACAGAGTCCATTAATTACTGGTACTGAAGAATATTTTGCTAGAGTTGCTACTGTTTCATGTAGATTGACTCTTGCCATGATGACATCTACCATTCTAGCTAAAACACGAGCTGTATCTTCTAAGCTTTCTTTCGCTCCAAGATGAATATCTTTTGGTGACAAGAAAAGTGCATGTCCTCCTAATAATGATGCCGCCGTTTCAAAAGAAACCCTTGTCCTTGTTGAAGGTTGTTCAAAAATCATAGCCACTGATTTTCCTTTAAACAATTGTGGTATTGCATTATCTTTTCTAGCTTCTTTTAACATTCCCATTAGTGAAAGTATATCTTCAAGTTCCTTTTTGGTGTAATCCTGTGTTGTAAGAAAATGTTTTAGGTTTGTCTTGTTCAAATTAGTTGCACTTGATGATGGTTGTTTCATAATAATACACTCCTTTTCATTTCTTAATATTTATTTTTAATCTAATACCTATTACTTTTCATAATTATTATCTGTTAATAATCCATTGTTATTAATTTTTTTTCTAGTACAATAAGAAACTATTACTGTAACGGTTAGATTTACTAGAGCTGGTACAAGAGTAAAGAATTCCCATGGTTCAGGTATTATAGATAATTGTGTTATACAACCGATGAGGTTAACCATTAAACCACTCAGCATTCCAGAAATAACACCATATGTGTTAACCCATCTGGCTTTCAAGGCTAATACAAAAGGAAAGAATAGAACTCCAAACTGTAAAGTAAAAGCAAATATCGTCAAATCATAAATATCAGTACTGGTTAAGCCAACTATAGCTGACAATAACCCAACGACAACTACAAATATTTTAGTTATCCTTAGAATCATTTTATCTTCATCTTTAATTTTTTTGTATTTCCTTCTATTTGCAGATAAAGGCTGGTATATGTCATTAGAGAATAATACAGCTGTAGCAAAAAGTGACGTACTTGCACTAGATAAAATAGCCGCTAACAATGATGCAACAAAAAAACCTAATCCTACAGGATTCAATAGTTCTTTTGCCAAATAAGGTATAAGTAATTCGCTATCTCCCTGAAAAAGACTATGATCAATAATTCCCGTATTTACCATAGTAATAGCAATCAGTGCAATGATAATAGGTATAAAACCAATTATCCAATATAACACTCCAGCCATTATCATACCTTTTTTTGCAGTATTCTCATCTTTTGCCATAAAAGCTCTCTGTGCAATATCAGGACTTGGAACATTACCTAATGCCATTCCTGCCCACATTGCAAGATAACTTATCCAAGGAACTATGCCTTTACCCCTTGGTAAGAAATTCCAAAATCCTTCAGGTGCATTCGCAAACACGTTGTCAATACCTCCAGAAGTTCTGAAACCGATTACTAAGATGGTTATAAGACCAATAAAAATGATTATCATTTGAATTGTATCCGTCCATACTACAGCTACCAGTCCTCCCATATAAGTAAATAAAACCACAACTGCTGTCGCTATCAAAAAAGCTATATTGAAATTTATATCAAATAATATATTAAGTATTTTACCAATAGCTAGTAATTGTACTGCTGTCCATATGATATAGGTGGGAATCATTAGAGAAGATGCTAGATAGCCTGTAGCTTTTCCGAATCGCATTGTATATAATTCTCCAATAGATTTAATATTCAGTCTTCTTAAAATTTTAACAAAAAATATTCCTATAATTATTAAAGCAAGTCCAGCTGCAAAAGGATCTTCTATAACTCCAAAAACACCTTCGTTATAAGCCGCACCTGTAGCACCGATAATAGTACCACCGCCCCAAAAAGTGGCGAATAACGTACCTACGATAAGCGCTAGAGGTGCACTTCTTCCTGCAACTAAATAATCGTCAGAATTCTTCACTTTCATACTGGCAATTTTTCCTATTATAATAATTCCTATAAAAAAAATACCTATAATTATTAATGGGATAAGGTTATTCATACATTTTTCCCTACCTTCTTGCTACTATGACATAATATAAACTTATAAGTTTATACTAAAATAAGTATGACTTGTTTTCATAAGAATTATTCATGATAATGATATTTATGACAAAAACGGATTATGGAAAACATGAATGGGAAACCAAATTAAACTCATAATGAAATTCGTTTAACTTGGTTATAGAATAATAATATAAAAAGACACCTCATTTCCTGATATATCATCAAGAAAAAAGATGTCTTGTTTCTTAATCTCTAGTTAATTTCTTAGCCAATTTTACCGCCATATTGGCATCTTCACTGTAACCATCTGCTCCTATTTCCTTCGCATATTCATCAGTTATTACTGCTCCGCCTATAATAACTTTCGCTCTTAGATTCTCTTCCTTTACCAGTTTAATGACATTTTCCATTTCTAACATGGTAGTGGTCATAAGAGCCGATAGAGCGATGATATCTGCATCCACTTCTTTTGCTTTATCTACAATTACTTCTTTCGGTACATCTTTACCTAAGTCAATAACATCGAACCCATAGTTTTTTAACATCAATGCCACTAAATTTTTACCTATATCATGAATATCACCTTTTACCGTAGCAATAACTATCTTTTTCTTTTGTTCTATATTATTGTCTTTTCCCTTTTCTAGTAATGGGTCCAAATAATCCATTGCTACCTTCATTGCTTCAGCACTCATAATTAATTGAGGTAAGAAATATGTCTTGTCTTCAAACAATTCTCCTACTTTTGCTATAGCAGGAATGAGGTATTCTTTAATTATAACCTGGGGTATATCTCCACAATCAAGAGATTTCTTGACGTAATCTACTATTGTCTCCTTTTCACCATTCACAACCATTTCGTATATGGTTTGCTTAACGTCAATCTCATTACCATTATTCATTTCAGATTTTGTTTGACCTATTTCTTTTTTTACCTTAATTTTATCTTGCTTACCAAATGAATCAATATACGTAAGGCTATCTTTATCCCTCATAGCTAATACGTCTGATGCTTTTTTTATATTCATCAATAACTCATCAGAAGGATTAGCAATAGCCATTGTCAAGCCTTTTCCAATAGCCATAGCCAAGAAAGCTGTATTAATCAATTTTCTCTCTGGTAAACCAAAAGAAATATTGGATAATCCAACAATAGTTCCCGTACCGAAATCATCAGAACACCATCTTATGGTTTCCAGAGTTGATTCTGCTGCATTACCATTAGAAGCTATCGTAGTAACTAATCCATCAACTATGATATCTTCCTTTTGATAACCTAGTTTTTCTGCATGTGAATATATTTCGTTTATTATATTATGTTTCTCATCTATATCTTTTGGTAGACCGCTGTCACTAAGTGGTAATAGAATGAACATGGCTCCATATTTTTTTGCAATAGGTAGTAATCTATCTATTTTATGCTTTTCAAGGGATATAGAATTCACTAAAGCTCTACCAGGATATATCCTTAAAGCTGCTTCTATAGCTTCTATAGTAGAAGAATCGATGCACAGAGGAACTTTTACATAAGTTGATAATTGCTCTACAGCTTGCCTCATTATACCTACTTCATCAATTCCATTCATCCCTACATTCACATCAAGTACAGTAGCACCTTTTTCAATCTGTTCATAAGCTAAAGAAACTACATAATCCATATTTCCATTGCGTAGATTTTCTTGTAATTTCTTCTTGCCTGTTGGATTAATTCTTTCACCTACAATGATAGTAGGATTATCTTCACCTATAAAAACACGTTTACGTTCTGAAGTAAGTACACTTCCTTGTTTTTCATTCCATAGCTTAATTTCACAATCTTCTACTTTGTTTTTCAGCTTACTTATAAATGCTTTAGTTGTACCGCAACAACCTCCAATGATGTTTGCTCCTGCTTCTACTAATAATGTTCCATAATCAGAAAATTCTTCTTCATCCATATCAAAAACTGTTTCGCCTTTTTCATATTTCGGCAATCCAGCATTAGGCTTGACAATCAATGGTACTTTTGCATATGGCTTCATTGCTTTTACAATGTTGGTCATATCGTCAGGTCCTGTTGAACAATTGCAACCTACTGCATCAGCTCCTAGATTCTGTAATGTAATTAATGCAGTCACTGGGTCTGTTCCATTGAGTGTATATCCGTTTTTTTCATATGTCATACTGACCATTACTGGTAAATCACATGTCTCTTTTATAGCTATTAGTGCAGCCCTAGCCTCATTTACATTCATCATAGTTTCTATAACGAACAGGTCCACACCTGCTTCTACTAAAGCTTTCACTTGAGGTTTGTAAGCATTGACGATATCTTCAAAATGATAGTTGCTTAGAGGAAATATCTGTGCTCCTGTTGGGCTTAAGTCTCCTGCAACCCATACATCATTACCAACAGCCTCTCTCGATATTCTGACTAACTCTTTATTCATCTTCTCTAATTCATCTTGCAAATCAAATTCCGATAATTTTATTGAGTTACAGCCAAAAGTACAAGCATACACTACTTTTGAACCAGCTTCAGCATATCCTCTTTGAATATCCATAATGACTTCTTTATTCTCTATAACCCATTTTTCAGGGCATACCCCTCTAGGCATACCTTTTTTCTGTAATTCTGTACCAGTAGCTCCATCTAGTATTAATATATTATTTTTCAGATACTCTCTAAATGCTTTTTTTGTCATGTGAAATCAAACCTTTCAAAATTTATACGTAAGTTATTATCATTAAACTTTCCCACCTTCAATCAGATGCAGGTAAAAAAACTCATCTTATACATTTTACTATTTTACTAACCATTTCCACTCTATTAAAAGGTGTCATTAAATATATTCCATCTACGATGTCTTTTATATTCATCGCCATATCTACGGCAACTCTTACACCAACATTCTCCGCTTCTTCCCTAGTCATGTCTTTACTGAACATATTGCAGATATCATCAGGAATCTCTATACCCGCTATTTCATTATTAAGGAACTGTGCATTCCTGTAACTTACAATAGGCATAATACCACCTAATATTTTTATATCAGTATTTTCTTTTATCATTTTCAGATTATTGATTGCTTTTTCATTATATACAGGCTGTGTCAATAAATATTTTGCTCCTGCTTCTTGTTTTCTTTTTATCCTTTTGATAATTTTATCCACATGAGTCAAATTAGGATTAAGTGCTCCTCCATATATGATTGAATCATCTTTGTCATAATCAACATTCAATTCTTTCACTAATTCCATCAGCTTGATGGAATTGACATTGAAAACACTAGAAGTCTCAATTCTTTCTTCACTTGGAATAGGATCACCTGTAACTAACAATAGGTTTCTGATCTTTTCTATATGTGCACCCATGATAACTGATTTTAACGCTATAACATTTTTATCTCTACAGCAGATATGTGGCATTACATCAATACCAACCTCTTTCGCTATTTTATTAGCCATTATAATAGAATCTGCTCTAGGTCTTGAAAGTGGGGAATCTGCTATAGTAATTATATCTACTCCTTCTGCTTTCAAACGATGTGCACACTCCATGATTTTCTGAGCATTTCCATTATGAGGAGGGTCTAATTCTACTGCAACAACAAATCTATCCTCCTGTAATTTCTTATAAAATCTGTTAGGTACAGCATTTATATTTCTTGTCTTCTTTATAGCATTCCTATGGGATATAGATGAAGGTTCATAATCTCCATCTAATGAATTGACAATTTCTTTTATATGATCTGGTGTCGTTCCGCAACATCCACCAATAACTTTGACTCCTAATTTTTTTATATCGATAATAGCTTCTCCAAAATATTTCGCATTATCTCTATAAACCGTTCTTTCGTATATCTTATCAGGATAACCTGCGTTAGGTATAGCTACGATATTTTCATTTTCTATGTCTAATAGCCTTATGACTTTGTACAGATGTCTGACACCAATTCCACAATTGAATCCATAAGCAACAAGCCCTTTAATTTTTCTTGCTTCTTCAATTAAGCGTCTGGCACTTATTCCATCCTTGGAATATCCAAAAGAATTGACTTTGAACTGAGCTATAATTTCCGCCTGTTGATTCTTGGATAATATATATTCTGTTAAGATTTTGATGTAATTAATATTTGAGAAAGTTTCAAAAATAAATATATCCGCACCTAGACTAATTAAAGTATCAATTATAAAATAATATTCATCTAGAATACTTTCTTTTTCAGAATCTAATTTTTCAGGAATGGGACCTATGGATGCTCCTACAAATACATCTTTATCCATAGTACAATTCATGGCAATATTATAACCTTCTGTAATAATTTCCCTTAACTCATTCCTGTTGCACTTCAAACTAACAGTATTAGCTGAAAAAGTATTAGTTCTAATTAATTTAGCTCCTGCATCAATATATTCATTATGAATAGCTTCAATAATTTTCTTATCATTAATATTAGCGAATTCAGACACTGTTGTATTTTTATTGGTTTTCTTAGAATAATAGGTACCCATAGCACCATCTGCAATTAGAATCTTGTTTTTTAAATAGTCTTTTAAATGCATATAATCATCCTTACTCTTGACTTATACGTTTTATATTTTGAAGTTCCAGACCTGTATTATTATTAATCACCAAAGTAGCTATACATTTCTCTCCAGTCTGGGGAAGAGTGACATTAAAGTTCTCAATCTTTCCTTCTTTCATTAACTGCTCTATACATTCTTTCGTAATATCTTTTTTACCATATCGTTCTAACGTATTCTTCCATATTTTGTATTTACAATTATTTCTCCAATCGCTACAATAATAAGCTTTACTATTCTCCAGTATTTTACCCTTTTTACATACTGGACATGTCCCTAATCCTTTTAATTTGACTTTCTTGTTTTCTGGAATAGGCTTTTGTTCAAATGCAACCTTTCCTTTGCTTTTACTAGCTGAATTAACAAGATACACTACGAATCTTTTAATACTACCCATAAAACGATTAGATTCCATGTTGCCTTTATTGATGCTAGTCAAACCTTTCTCCCACTTTCCAGTTGTTTCTGGAGATTTTAATTCTTCTGGAATGATCTTAATGAGCTGACATCCTTTTTTAGTAGGAATTAATGTCTTTCCTTTTCGCTTTATGTATTCAACTTGTATGAGTCTTTCTATTATCCCCGCTCTTGTCGCAGGTGTTCCGAAACCAGATTCTTTCAAGTGTTCTTTCAATACTTCATCATCAGTGAATCTACCAGCATTTTCCATAGCACTAAGTAATGAACTCTCTGTATATGGTTTTGGTGGAGTAGTTTGTTTATTCAATTTCTCTGTGTCCACTACCTTTTTGATATCACCTTTTTTTAACTTAGGCATTATCTGCTCTTTATCATCTTTAGTAGCTGTATATAGTGCCTTCCAACCTTTATCAACAATTACTTTACCCGAAGAAATGAAGCTTTCACCTTCTATATCAAATATTATTTCAGTTGTTTCATACTTATAATAATCATAAAATACAGAAATAAACCTTTTAACGATTAAATTATATATATTGAGTTCATCTTTTGAAAGATTATTTATTCTTGGCACCACATCTGTTGGGATAATAGCATGGTGATCGGTTACTTTACTATTATTGATAATCCTTTTATTGAACTTCAATTGGCCTTTTGCAAGTAGTGGCTCAATAGCTTTATTATAAGGTGGAATATTGATTTTTTTCATGGTACTCTTGACTTTTTGTTTCATATCATCACTAAGATATCTGCTGTCTGTTCTTGGATATGTAACTAGTTTTCTCTTTTCATATAAGTTCTGAGCAATATCTAGTACTTTCTTAGCGGTATAACCGTATTTTTTGTTTCCATCCCTTTGTAGTTCTGTCAAGTCATATAATAAAGGTGGTGGCATTTTCTTTAATTTTTTATTTACTTCTTTTACTACACCATCTTTATCAACTATTTTATTAACTATCTGTTCTGCTTTTTGTTTATCGAATATTTTTGTATCTGATGGTTTTTCATTAAACCATATTGCTCGAAAATTATCTTCAAAAACCGCATATACTTCTACATAATCTTTTGGTACAAAATTATCTATCTCATTATTTCTATTGACTATAAGAGCTAATGTAGGCGTCTGAACTCGTCCAATACTAAGTAATACATTATTGACTGTCGTATAAGCCCTGGTAGCATTAATTCCAACAAGCCAATCTGCTTCTGAACGACATTTGGCACTGTAATATAGATTATCGTATTCGTGACCATCCTTTAATTTACTGAATCCCTCATTAATGGCTACATCCGTCATACTTGATATCCATAACCTTGAGAAATCTTTTTTACATCCAATATAGTCATATATATATCTAAAAATCAGCTCTCCTTCTCTTCCACTATCTGTTGCACATATTATAGATTCTACATCGTTTCTACCTAATAGTTTCTGTATAATCTTTAATTGTTTTTCTGTATTCGGATAAGGTTTTAGCTGAATGTTTTCTGGAATTATGGGCAGCTGGTTATATCTCCATTTCTTGAATTTCTCATCATAATCGTCTGGTTCTGCTAGTGTTATCAAATGACCTACAGCCCATGTTATTATGTAATTTTCTCCTTCTATATATCCATCTCTTTTCAAACTGCATTTCAAAACCTTAGCTATATCTCTCGCTACTGAAGGTTTCTCTGCCAGTACTAATTTCTTCCCCATTTATTACATTCCTTTCAACTTTCCTTTGATTCTTGTGTGAATTATAGCATATAAATAATGTTTTTTCCATATTTATGCGTAATGATAAAATTTTATCTGTATAACTGAAATATCAGTTACACAGATATATTAGATTCTTCCATAACTTTTAGGTGTTAGATTTACCATTTTCTTGAATATCTTAGAGAAATAGTATGGATCCGGATAACCTACCGATCTTCCTACAGCGCTTACTGAAAGATCTGTTGATCTTAATAGACCTTTTGCCTTCTCTATGCGAAAATGTATAAGATAATCTTGAGGTGTCATACATAATACTTCTTTGAAAATTCTAGTTAGATAGCTTCTATCGAGATTAAGAAAGTTAGCTATGTCTTTTATCTTAATATCTTCACTATAATTTCTTTTGATATAGCTTATAGCATTCTGGACATAGACTTCACTTGTATTATCATTCATGGTTGGGATTTTTTTATCGCTGATATTTGTTAATTCATCCATTAGTAAGTACAATAATCCTTTACTCCTTAATTCAAAATTGATTCTGGTATTTTCCAGATTGTATATTGATTTTACGATTATTTCTATGATTTTATTTTTATCGAATGATAGTATAGGATTTTCATAAGATAAGTTACAGGCATCAAGTACACCTTTCACATTTTCTCCATGAAAACCTATCCAATAATAATTCCATGGAGCTTTCTTATCAGCTTCATAATATGTTAATACATTTGGGCATATTAAAAAAGCCTGCTTCTCGTGCAAGTTATATATAGTATCATTTGTTCTGAATATTCCTTTACCTTCTATTACAAAATGAATTATGTAATGGTCCCTGATAAATGGTCCAAAATTACTTCCTTTTGAGCAATTCTGATACCCTTTATGGTATATTGTCAATTCTTTTTCTATATTAAATTCACTTTTATTTATTTCATGTATCCCCACGAAATTCACTCCTATATCACATAATTACAAATAGTAATTCTAATACGATAGTTTTATTTTATACTTTATTTGTAATTATTACAAGAGGAGTTATTTTTATTTAGAAAAAATTGATAATTTCGTGGTCTAATAAGTACAATTTTATATATAAAAATCCCCTATCCGAACAATAAACACGATAGGAGATGTTATAGAAGCATAAGATTTTTTTAGTATTTATTTTATATTATTCTTCTTTCTCAAAGGTTAAGTCTGAATACACTAGCTTGAAATCAATATAATCGTTCATATTAGAACTGAACATGCCATGCTCAATTTCTTTCCATGTATATGAATCCTCATTTATCAATACATAATATTCATATTCAGAGAATGTGGCTCCTTTTCTAGGTTTACCAGTATATCTAAGTAAATACTTGTATTCATATTTTATTTCAGTATCATCCTCGTAGCAAGATAGAGTATATTTTTCACTATCATAGTGTAAATCTTTAACATAAAGGACTGGATATTTATCCTTCATCTCTTCATAGCACTCTTTTGAATATCCTGATGGATCTCCAAGCGTAAGATAATTTACTAATCTGACGGTACCTGTTTTTTGTTCTTCTGTATCTTTAATGAAGTTCTGCCAAATAGATTGGCCTGAAGTTATGTCCAAATTTTCTAAAACAACACAGTTGTCATTTTTAGCGTCTTCTAGCGTGTTGTAGCTAGGTATTATTTTATGGAATAAGTTAGTGTATTTAATGCAGATTGGTAATGATATTATAATTAGTATGATAAAAATTATAATGTATTTTTTCATTTTATCCTCCTACACAACTTATGTATTTTGTTTTTTTATCATTGATTAATTATTTTAAATCGCTTCTTTATAGTTAATTCTGCTAATGATTTCTTACCGCTAATTACTAATTCAATGTTACCTAGACTTTCTTTGTCTGGATTTTCTTCTAAAGAATCATAACACCATTTCAAATCTTCATAATTATTGTTAGCAGATACTAAATGAAAGAATTTATCTTTTGGATTTAATCTATTCATTTCATTTAACGCTAACAGAATCTTATTCATATTGTCTTCATTAGAAGTCGTTAATAAAGTTTCCTGTATATTGTCTATATCACAAGAATCTAATATTGTTATGTAAGATTGTAAATATTGTTTTTCATACCTATCAAATTTCATTTCAATTATTTTAGGTTTAATAATAAATATTATAAAACCTACGATTAAAATTATAGCTATGAATGCAATTGTTTTTTGTCTTGATTTCATATTATTCTCCGTTCTAAGTAATTATCTAAAAACTTATCAGGAATACGTAACTCTATTTGTTGTTTAAAGGGTTTAAAGTAATCTCCTAAAACTACATCTGAAAAACAATTTTGTCCTTTAATTAATGGTATATATGTAACCTTACCTTGTTCAATTGAACATCCATTATATCAACATCATAATTGAAAACAATGACAAAATAATCATATGCTATAAATTTAATCTCGAATGCTCTATAAGAAGAATCCTCAACAACATCATAGATTGCCAATATTCTCCTTTCTTAAATATTAATCTGTGAATCCATAAATATTATTAAAGATTATAAGTCATTTACCTAGTTGGGCTATGTAATCACTCAAGATTTTGAGATTATAACTTATGCAATTTGGTTTTTATCATCTGAAATAATCTGGTCTCTTTATAGTTAGTTCTGCTAATGATTTCAATCCGCTTATTACTGATTCAATGCTACCTAGTGTCTCTTTATCTGGATTTTTTTCTAAGGAATCATAACACCATTTTAAATCCTCATAATCACTGTTATCAGATAGTAAAGCAAAGAATCTGCTTTTTGGATTTAGTCTATTCATTTCATTTAGTGCAACTTTCATCTTATCCATAATGTCTTTATTAGTAGTTGTTAATAAAGTTTCCTGTATATTGTCTATATCACATGAATCTAATATTGTTATGTAAGATTGTAAATATTGTTTATCATACCTATCAAATTTCATTTCAATTATTTTAGGTTTAATAATAAACATTATAAAACCTACGATTAGAATTATAGCTATGAATGCAATTGTTTTTTGTCTTGATTTCATATTATTCTCCGTTCTAAGTAATTATCTCCATCCTCGTTCTAGTGACATGCTCCCCCACTAAACCTATAAAACGGTTTTGAGGGGGCTTCTTGGGACGTAGTAACCTAATGGTTACTATTATTACCAAGCTCTACGGGTAAGCCCTACCCTGTAATATTTTAATATT